>CACXDQ010000048.1 GCA_902766475.1 uncultured Eubacteriales bacterium | reverse complement strand
TAAAACCGTCTATGATAGGCAAAAGGAAGAATTTAAGGTCGTATATCCCGAAAACGTCGAAGAAAAGGCTGAACAAGCTCTAAACGATGGTATCGAGCTTTCCGATAGTGAAAATTACCTTGAAGCCATAGAGCGGTTTTCGGAAATCGGCGCAAAGACAAGTTCTTATCTCGAAGCGCAGGCGGAAATGGCGTTTGCCTATTTCTATCTTCATGACGTTGACAATGCAAGTAAACGCATTAAAAAGGCTATAAAAGGCGGAAAAATAAATTCGAGATATCTCGGTTTGGCAATTAATATCGCAGCATTAAAAGACGATAACGCTCAATTGGCACGTTATATAGAAGTTCTCGAAAAATACGAGCCGGAAGGTGATGAAAAGTTTAAAAAAGCCAATCTTTTATGCTCTCTCGGTATGTTCGATGACGCTGAAAAATGTGCCGTTTTATATCTTGAAGATGAGCCCTATAACGCTAATTTAAACTATCTTTATGCACATTTGTTATACAGAAAAGATAAATTTGAAGATGCTGAAAAGTATTTCAGATATTCGTACATAATAACCGAAAACCCAATTGCGAAGTTCTATATGAATATTGCAAGACAGTCTTTTGTTTCGGGCGTTAAAGAAAATTTTAACGTTTCTTTCGAGCTTCCTCAATTCGAAATCGAGAGGAGAGGGGAAGTTTTAAAACAATTATTTTTATCCGAGGACAAAAAGGCTATCGAATATTCCGAGGACGTCGAGGATATTGCGAGATGGATATTGAGCGGGCATAGCCAGTCTATGCAAATTGCGATCGGCGTAGTGTTGTCGGGTGCCGATGATGAAAGGTATCGGGAAATACTTTTTGACGCAATGATAAACCCAACGCTCAGCAACGAGGTGAAACACAGGCTTTTAACGCTTATCGTGGAATCGGACAAGGATATGGAAATCGGCGTTGTTTACAGCAACGTTTACAGAAGAGTTAAGATCACGAGATTAGACGTTGACGGAAGATATCGCAATTTATTTATAAAAGCTTACGCTTTCGCTTTCGGAAGAATGTCTGTATTTATGATGGACAAGACGCTCGGAACTATTGCGAAAAGTGCGAAAAGCTTTTGGATGAAAGTCAAAGATATGGATGATTTTGAAGCCGAAGTCCCCGACCTTGCCTGTGCGATTTATAAATTTTCGGGCATTGATTTTTTTCAGAACAGCGGATTTGAGTATAATTATTTCGATACAAAAAAAGTAGAGTCAATAAAATTTTAAAATTGGTGAAAGAACATGAAAACGGTTGATATAGACAAGTTGTTTGAAGATTATTTCAGAAAGTTCATAGCTGAAAATACGGGCAAATTTTCAGAGGACGAGCTTGAGGATAAAGTTTCCGAGCTTTATTCGGCTTTTGGCGACGAGCCAAATAAGGAGCTTGGCGGCGTAAGCCCGAGGAAATATTTCGGAAATATGGACGGAGAAACTCTTGTATTAAATCTAAAAGAATACGTTGAGTCAAATATCCCGGTTTCCGATTATCTTTGTGAAGCATTGGAAAATAAAGATGGCGTAGATGAGCTTTTATCAAAATACGCAACGGGTGTTTTTAATGAGGAATTTTCAACTTATTGTATTAACATTTTGAATACAAGGGGATATACGGCTGTTCATAAAGCTTACGTTCCAATTATCGCAAAATGCGAAAAGGGTGAAAATATACTCGAACTTTTAACCGAGATTTTAACGGATAATGCGGACGGGGTAAAAGAGGAGATCTTGTCGTGTTACGCTGATGCGAATGAAAAGGCGAAGAGCTATTTAATTGAAGTTCTTGCGGCGACCACGCCCGTCGACGATAGGGTTTTCGACATTTTGAAAGGCGCATTTTTATCACATGATAAAGAAACATCTCTTTACGTTTCGTATCTGACAAAATACGGCGATGATAGAGCTTTACCGCTTTTCGAGGACGCTGTAAGAAAGGAAAATATTTCATATGCCGACTTTAAAGAATTAAAGCTCGGTATAGAGGCGTTGGGCGGTGAGTGTACAGTTCACAGAGATTTTTCAAAAGATAAAAGCTTTAAAGCAATAAAGGGCATTCATTAAAGTTGGGCTTTCGTCATATATTTTAATATGTCGAAAGCTCTTTTAACAATAACTTCATCTGTATCGTTTATAATAGGGAGTATTATCGGCGCCGGATTTATCAGCGGAAGAGAAATACTTTCTTTTTTTTGCGGCGATTTATCGTTTTCAACTTTATTTGAAACTCTGCTTATATTTGTTATAGGAATTTTCGTCGTTGCCAATTTAAGAGAAAACAACAATTTTAACGTTATATTTTTAAAGCTGGTTTCGCTTTTCAATATAGTTATTTCGGCATGTATGCTGTCAGCGCTTGATAGTTTGTTTTGCGATGTTTTACGTCTTACGGAAAATGTTAAAATAATTAGGATAATTTCTTTAATTTTGACAATTTTTATCACTTCAAACGGCATTGATTTTATATCGAAAATCTCTTTTTATTTTATGCCTTTTGCGATTATACTATGCGCTACTATAATAATTGCCAATTGCGATTTTAAAACATTTTATATCCCATTGTATCCGCATGGCTTTAAAGGCGGTATTTTATCTTCGAGCTATGTCGGTATGAACGTTTTTATGTCGATGTCGGTAATTTTTTCAATTTGCAAAGGGAAAAGTAAAAAGATTAAATTTTGTATTTCAGTTGTTACGTCCGCCGTTATATGTTTTTTGATATTTATTATTTCGGTTGCGTTAAGAGGTGCAAATGAGACTTTTGGCATGCCGCTTTTATCAATATTATCCGACAATGTGCTTTCTTACGGCATATTTTGCGTTTTGATTTTTTTAGGAATTTTTTCAACGCTTATCAGCTCGTTTTATTCCTCGCTTACAATAACAAAAAAGCGCAATTTATCAAAGACTTTAATTATCTCTTCGATATGTTTTGCGCTTTCTTTTTTGAAATTTGAGTTTATCGTCGATAAAATTTATCCTTTTATAGGTTTTTTCGGCGTTATATTTGTATTTTTCAATTGTTTTTCGCAATTCTTTTTTCAAGCATTGCCACGAGAGCGTACATTCCTCCGGCGAGAACGCATAAGATCATAGTGCTTGCCATTACGAGGTCGAGCTTAAATACCTGACCGCCGTAAACGATCAGATAACCTATGCCTTGTTTCGACGCAAGGTATTCGCCCATTATCGAGCCTATCCAAGCCATTCCGACGTTGATTTTAAGACACGAGATAAAAGTCGGCACGGAGTGTGGAATAACGAGTTTTAAAAGTATTTGAATTTTTGTTGCGCCCATACTTTTAAGCAACATGATTTTGGAACTGTCGCAAGCCGAAAAGCCGTTCATCATCGTGATTATCGTTACGATAACGGTTATAATAAACGTCATAAAAACTATAGAGCTAGTTCCGCTTCCGAACCATACTATTATTATCGGACCAAGGGCTATTTTCGGCAGGCTGTTTAAAACTATGATATAAGGTTCGATGATTTTTTTCAATCTTTCCGACCACCACATGGCGAGGGCGACGGATATGCCGATAAACGTCGCTATCAAAAAGCCGCTCAAAGTTTCATATAGTGTAGTTAAGACGTGATTTAAAAGCTCTCCCGACTCTATAAGCGTTACGACAGTCCTTATTATCCTCGACGGACTGCTCATCAGAAAGCTGTCTATTATGCCGAGATCCGCAAAACATTCCCACAAAGCGAAAAAGCACGCCAAAACGGCGATCCTTATGATATTGACGAGGACTTTTTCTTTTTTTATTCCTCTTAAATATTCGAGATGTTCTCTTGAAAAATTCTCATTTTTTTTCATTGACGAGTTCCCTCCCTAAAATTTCAAACCATTTGCTGAAAT
>CACXDQ010000047.1 GCA_902766475.1 uncultured Eubacteriales bacterium | reverse complement strand
GATTCGATAACGTTCGGTTATCAGGAAGAGGTGAGGAAACTTCTCGAAGGCGTTTGCTACGTCGATTATTTCACCACGTCCTATGCGGTAGACGACAAGATATACACTTTGCTTTTGGATAACTTTATCAAGGACAGCAATTACGATTTATTGCACTTCAACCACGGGCTTCACGGGATGCATATGTCCGTAAATACATATAGGAGCAAGATAGAGAAATTTCTCGCCAAAGTCGCCAAGGGTAAAAAGGTTATTTTAGCCGAAACGACAGCCGTAAACAAGCCCGGAAACCGCAGAAGAGATACCGTCTGGATGAAGAAGGTAATTGCGAGAAACGAGGTTATAAACATGCTTTCCGAAAAGCTCGGCTATCCCGTCGACAGGCTTTACGACGTAAGCGCCGAACTACCCGTTTCAGCCCGTGCCGAGGACGGAACGCATTATCAAAAGGCGGGCAACGAGGCACTCGCCGCATGCGTTGCGGAGAGCATAAAGGCTGAACTCGGCAGATAAACAAATAATATTTAAAGCGCCGCACCGAAAATCGGTGCGGCGCTTTAAAATTATCGCTTTAAAATTATAAAATATCGGGTGAAAATTCGGCTTTTTCTCCGCCGACGCCGTGGAATGAAATTGCGTAAAAACGTGTTATAAGCCCCTTTCTGTAATCTCTGTGTTCCTTGTTTTCGACGATGAGTATGCCCATCGCTTCCCAATAAGTTACGGTAGTTGCGATGTCCATGACGTAGGAAACTATATCTTTAAATACGGAGTCGGTCGTCCAAAGCCTGTTTACGGTTATCATAGCCGCAAAGAGGAGAGTTCCGATAAAGATAAGCCCGTAGGCGATATTGTTCTTCTTTTTTTCGGCGGACTTTTTCGTCTTATAATCGAGAAAAACGTTCATCTTGAAAACGTCGGCGAGTTCTTTCGAGGCGTAGCCCTCGGTATCGTCGAACGTAACGTCTAAATCTATCTTATACTTTTTCGGAATGAGCGTGAAAGCCGAATTCACCCAGTCCAAAAAATCGTCGCTCAAAACGGGGCGTTTGGAGATATAATTATTGTCGAAAATATCCGACGGCTTGCCGAAATGCAGCTTTATATATGCGATTTTCTTCTCTTTATCGATATCGAAAAATTCCTCTTCGATATGCTCGTATTCCTTGACGATATCTTCCATTTTTGCTTTTCCTCCACCCATATTATACCACGCCGAAAACTATATTGCAAGCGCAAGATATTCCATTTTGCTTTCTTTTCGCCCTTTGCCGACACGAAAATCAACTGAAAATCAACAAAGTTGCGTCAATCGCTTGCAATTAACAAAAGTTTATAGTAAAATATAATCATAAATTACCCCATAGAGGATTATATGAAGGAGAAGATAAAAGTTTTTTTCCCGTCCGTCGAGGCGGGCTTCGGTCATATAATGACCGAGAGGAGCATTGCCGACGCCTTTGAAGAAAAGTACGGCGATCGCTGCGAAGTGATAAGACAAGATTTTTATAAATCGTCGGGCAACCCCCGAATGATGAAATTCGAGAAGGATATGGCAAGTCAGGTAAGGCTTTACAACCGCATGCCGTGGATAGGCTATTTTATAAGCGCCGCAAACAACGTTTTCGGCTCGCATATATCCACTTGGTTCGTGTGTACGTTCCTTACCCCCGGCGCTTACGGCGCTTCGAAAAAGGCGATGGAAAAGATCTCGCCGGACGTCGTTGTCAGTACGCATTGGGCGACAAATTACGTCGCTAAACACTTGAAGAAAAAGCCGCTCACCGTCGTGTACGTTCCCGATTGCCACGTCAATGCATGTTTCCGCTATCCGGCGGACCTCACGATGATCTCGGCAAAAGAGGGCTATAACTCCGCTAAAAAGAGATTTTTGCGCTTTAATAAGGACAATTTCAAACTCGTTCCGTTCGCTATAAGGAAAGAGGCGTTTTCGATAGAGAACGACAAGGTCAAGCTCCGCAAAGAGCTTGGAATGGAAGAGAAATTTACCGTACTCGTAATGGACGGGGCTTACGGCATCGGGCTTATGGAGAAGATAAGCGAGGAGATAGTTAAAAAGGATCTCCCCGTAAACGTAATAGCCATGTGCGGCAGCAATAAAGCCCTTTTAGACAGGCTCTCCTCTTTAAAGACGGGCAAAAATACCAACCTCTACGCATACGGTTTCAGAGAGGATATTTTAAAGTTTATCGCCGCATCCGACATATATTTCGGAAAGAGCGGAAACGGCATTGCCGAGCCGACTTTCTTCGGCAACCCGGCGATAGTTACGCACTGCGCAAATTATATCGAAAACAGAATTGCTCAGCACTATATAAATATCGGAAATACGAAGAAGATATTTTTGAGCGGAGAATGCGTTAAATTTATTGAGGACGCAATAAACGGCGGCGAGGAATTTCTGCGCATGAGGGAAGCGGCTAAAAACGCACCGCCTTTCGGCAGTGAAAAGACAGCCGACGAGATATTTTACGCAATCGACAAAAAATACGGCTTGACAAGGAAAAATGCTTAAAATAAAAGCCACCGAAAGGGGAAGTATCGGCAGAGAATTGGGGCTTAAAAAGGGCGACGAGCTTCTGGCATTCGACGGACACGAGGTCGTCGATATACTCGATTATCTCTATTACGACGCAAAAGACGAATTTACGATAACCGTTCGGCAGACGAACGGCGACGTTTCCGATTGCGAGATAGAGAAAGACGACGACGAAAGGCTCGGGCTTATCTTTGAAAACGATAATCTCGCCATACGCACTTGCAGAAACAACTGCATATTCTGTTTCGTCGATCAGATGCCGCCCGGAATGAGGGAGAGCTTATACGTCAAAGACGACGATTACCGCCAAAGCTTTTTGTGCGGCAATTTCGTCACGCTCACCAACATTACCGACGAGGACGCCGAGAGGATAATAAGGCTGCATTTAAGCCCCCTTTACGTTTCCGTCCACACCATGAACGGGGAACTCAGAAAGAGCATGATGAAAAACCGCTTCGCAGACAAGACGATAGGCTATATCAAGAGATTTGCCGAGGCGGGGATCATCATGAATACGCAGATAGTGCAAGCGAGGGGCTACAACGACGGAAAAGAACTCGAATATTCCGCAAGGGAGCTTTTTAAGCTGTACCCGAACGTTCAGACGATGGCTGTCGTGCCCGTCGGAATGACGAAGTACAGAGAGGGGCTTACCGAGATAGAGGACATAGATAAAGATTATTGTATCGGCGTTATCGAGCAGATAAGGGCTTTAAATAAAGAGTTCGGCGTAAACTTCATTCAGCCGGCGGACGAATTTTATTTCAGAGCCGGGCTTCCCGTCGAAGATTACGCATTTTACGGCTCTTTTCCGCAGATAGAAAACGGCGTGGGGACGACGGCTAAATTCTTGAAGGAATTCGGCGACGAGGCGCACTTAGCCGAAAACGACAAAAAGATGCTGCTTATCGTCGGAACTTCGGCTTGCGCATTTATTGAAAAGATGGCGAAAGTCGCTTGCTCGTACATAAAGGGGCTTAAAGCCGAGGTTTTGGGTGTTGAAAATAAGTTTTTCGGCGCATCCGTAAACTGCACGGGGCTGCTTACAGGCGGAGATATCGCCGACGCAGTTTTAGCGCACGGCGTAGATTTTGACTATCTCGTTATTCCCCGCCACGTTCTCAGGGAAGGTACGGAAGTGTTTTTGGACGACGTTACCGTTTCGTGGCTAAGCGAGAGGATAGGCGCAAAGGTGCTTGTTACCGACGGTACGGGCGAGGGGTTTTTTAAGACGCTCGCCGGCGAAAACGTTTAATAAATTGGCTTAAATAAGTTGCGTTTATAATTAAAATGGCGTATAATAAAAGAAAAACGCATCGAGGATAATTATGCTTGACATCAAACTTATAACCGAAAACCCCGAACTCGTCAAGGAAAGGCTTGCGAAAAAGGGCTGCATCGTTGACTTTACGGAGATTTTGAAACTCGACGCCGACAGAAAAAAACTCATGTCGGAGATAGAGAGCCTTAAAGCGGAGAGAAATAAGGTTTCCGCAGAGATACCCAAACTCAAAAAAGAGGGTAAACCCGTCGACGAGATCTTCGCACGCATGCGTGAGATAGGCGACAAGATAACCGAGGGCGACGCTAAGATCAGCGAGTATCAGCAGACGATAACCGACTTTATCGCCAAGCTTCCCAATATGCCCGACGACGACCTTCTTCCCGGCGAAAAGGAAAACAATCAGGTCGTAAAGGTCTACGGCGAAAAGCCCGAATTCGATTTTAAGGCTAAAAACCACGTCGACCTCTGCACTTCGCTCGGCATAATAGATTACGAGAGGGGCGTCAAGCTCTCCGGCAACGGGTATTGGATATACAGGGGAGATGGCGCAAGGCTCGAATGGGCGCTTTTGAATTACTTTGTTTCCACGCACCTCAAAGACGGTTACGAAATGATCCTTCCGCCGCATATGCTCGGCTATAATTGCGGTTTCGGCGCAGGGCAGTTCCCCAAGTTTACCGACGAGGTGTATTGGGTAGACAGCGAGGACGGCGACAAGAAGAGGGCTAAATTTATGCTTCCCACGGCGGAAACGGCGCTCGTAAATATGTACGCCGGAGAAATTATCGACGAGGACAAGCTCCCGATGAAATTCTTCGCATATACCCCTTGCTACCGCAAAGAGGCAGGCACTTACCGTGCCGAAGAAAGGGGCATGGTAAGAGGACATCAGTTCAACAAAGTCGAAATGGTGCAGTACGCCCACCCCGACAAGAGCCGTGAGGCGTTTGAAGAACTTGTCGAAAAGGCTTGCAAACTCATGGAAGGTCTGGGGCTTCACTTCCGCCTTTCCAAACTCGCCGCCGGTGACTGTTCGGCGTCCATGGCGAGGACTTACGATATAGAAGTATGGATACCCTCTATGGGCATCTATAAAGAGGTTTCGTCCGTTTCCAACGCAAACGATTATCAGGCGAGGAGAAACAACACCCGTTTCCGTGATAAAGAGACGGGCAAGACGAGATTCGTGCATACGCTCAACGGCTCCGGGCTTGCCACTTCGAGGGTTTTCCCGGCTTTGATAGAACAGTTTCAGAACGCAGACGGCTCGGTTACCATCCCCGAAGTTCTCCGTCCGTTTATGGGCGGTCAGGAAAAGATCGAAAAGCTTTAATGTGATAGCCGAAATTCAGCCGTTTTAACGAGTTCAATCTTATTATGTCGACGGCGGCGGCTTTTATGCCGCCGCCGTATTTGTTACTTTATAAAATATGGACTATATATTTTTACTGATAAGCGTCATTTGCGGCGCCACGACAAGCATTTTAGCCGGGTTTTACGACAAAAAAACAAGCGGCATTAGCGGAGATAATTCCGCCGTGTATAACCTTATACTGACAGCTACGGGAATGCTGTGTTGGTGCGTTTCCTCGCTTGTCGAAATGAGCTTTACGGCAAGCGTTTTGCCTTATTCTCTCGGCACAGGCGCATTTTTTGCGTGCGCAATGATAGGAACGACGCTTGCCGTCAAATACGGCCCCGTGTCGCTCACTTCGCTTTTTTCGCAAATTTCTCTCATCGGCGTAAGCGTTTACGGAATAATTTTCTGGAACGCCCCGTTAAACGTATGGGCTATAACGGGCATCGCAGCCGTAATTTTGTCCATCGTTTTATGCTTTTCGGGCAAGGAAAAGGAAGGGAACGAAAAGAAAATCAACGCAAAATGGCTCATTTTTGCGGCAATGTCGTTTGTCGGCAACGCCGGTTGCTCCATTATCGTAAAACAACAGCAGCTCGATTTCGGCGGGACGAACGGAAGCTGTACTATGTTTTTCGCACTTTCTTTTGCGCTTATCATAACCGCCGTCGTGTTTATATTCAGCGATAAAAGCGGCTGCAAAGCGGCAATTAAAAGGGCGGGGTATTTCCCCGTTGCGGCGGGTGCGGGCAATTTCGGTTTAAACTTCTTCGTCGTTTTGCTTGCAACGTCAAGCCTTTCTTCAAACGTCGTGTATCCCGTTATCGCAGTGGGCGGCTTGGCTATTTCCATGCTCGCATCGGTGCTTATCTTTAAAGAAAAGCTCAACGTTTTCCGTTGGTTGGGCATCGCCATCGGGGCGGCGGCGACCGCCGTTTTGTCCATAGGCGCTTAACAATGCGGAATGCTTAATGTTTAATTCGGAATTAGAAATGCGTAATTTATAAACACAGCGATTTTATCGCTGTGTTTGTCGATTTATCCTCATTCGGTTTTCTTCAATGCCCCTCTTGTGGCGCTTTTGTTGCCTTTATTTTTCCTCAACGCCCCTCTTGTGTCACCCTGAGCGAAGCCGAAGGGTCTCAAAAAAGGGATGTTTTGATTTGGAACAGAAAATAATGATAAAGAGAATTAAAAACGGCTTTATCAAAAGTGGAAGTTCAATAATTTTTCTCGGCTTTTCGAGAGATTCTTCCGCTCGCTCGTTTCACTCACTCGGTCAGAATGACATATATTGTTTTGTCACCCTGAGCGAGCGATAGCGAGTCGAACGGGTCTCACGAAAAGGGAAGTTTTTGGTTAGAATAATAAATTCGGATAAAAAGCGAAAACAACCGTCAAGCGATTTTAAGGCAAATTTACGATTATTGTCAAAATCAAAAAGAGAGTTACGAATTTCACGATAATCGACTTATAGGCGGAGATTTATTAAAAACATATATAAAGTACAGAAAGAGCGAGGCGGCGCAAAACTTTGCGCCGCCTCGCTCTTAGCTGTTTAAATTATTAGTTTC
>CACXDQ010000046.1 GCA_902766475.1 uncultured Eubacteriales bacterium | reverse complement strand
TATTTTTAAAAAAGCAAGGATTTTGAGCATAAAAAAGGAATTATTTTTATGGATAAATTAGTTTTGATCGACGGAAACAGTTTAATCAACAGAGCGTTTTACGCAACTCCGCTCAACATATCGTATAATTTGTTTATCAAGCCTCCGTCGCCGCCACCGTGTCCGTAACCCTTTTCAATAAGGTCGCTCAGGCTATAAGTAACCGTCTGGCATCCGAATTTCGTAAGCTTGATATTGTTGTCATGTTCGTCCAGAACGACCTCACCGAGCGTGCCGTGGAAATAAATTCTTCTTCCGCCGAATGCGGTAAAAGCCGTCATTGTGAGCGAAGCTTTAACTCCGTTTTCAAACGTCATTGTCGTTATCTGATGGTCAACTACGTTGTTGTCGCAATAATAAACGCAACGTCCGTATGGACCATCTTTTATTGCGTTTACCAACTTTTCCTCGGTATTAGGTGCAGTAGCTATTACGTTGAACGGCCACATATCTTCTGGCTCTCCCCTATCTTTCCATACTTTGAGATATGCGTAAGTTGCACTGTAAGGGCAAGTGTCGGCATATTTACAGTCTAAACAACGTTTAGCAGCGCCTTCGGGCGCATTTTCAGATGTGAAATATGTAAGTTCACCGACAGAAGAAATGCTTTTGCATTTTGAATTTGCGTAATATTGCAGCAAGTCGAGATCATGACAGCATTTAGCAAGTATCATCGGAGCCGCACTTTCGGTATTTCTCCAATTTCCTCTGACGTAGCTGTGCGCTTGATGACCGTAACCGACCCTTTCCAAAGCGTCGATAGCGACAAGCCTGCCGATTTCGCCGCTTGAAAGGATATCATGCAACTTCATAAATGCCGGAGCGTATCTCAAAACGTGACAAACGAGCGCTTTTCCGCCGTATTTTTTTTGTGCCGCCAACAGCTTTTGACACTCTTCTTTATTGCATGTAAGGGGCTTTTCACAGAGTATATCATAATCTTTCTCAAAAGCCTTCAATGCGTGTCTGACGTGACAATTGTCGGGCGTGGCGATAATTACGACGTCCGCTCTTTTCTCCTTAAAGAACTCGTTTTCATCCAAAAATCTGTTTTGTTTATCAACGCCGAAGATCTCACCGAAACGATCGAGCCTTTCCTGCCTTAAATCGCATAAAGCAACGATATCGAATTGATCTTTTTTATTGTTGACAAGCTGTCCGTATACGTCGCCGCCTCTTGCGCCTACGCCTATTATAGCGACTTTATAAATCTTAGCCATGTTCTTCTCCTGACTTATTTTTTATATACGATTTTTCCGCCGACCATTGTCATAGTGACGTCGTAATCACTGTTTAAAACAGTAAAATCTGCGTTTTTACCGATGGTTATAGAGCCGTTTGTGCCTAATATACCGATATTTTTCGATGGATTATAAGACGCAAAGTCTACTGCGTCGGTAAAGCTTACGCCGCATTTTTCAACAAGGTTTTTGATCGCTACGTTCATTTTTAGAACGGAGCCCGCCAAAGTGCCGTCCTCAAGCCTTGCCTCACCGTTTTTAACGATTACTTTCTGTCCGCCGAGTTCAGACAAGCCGTCGGGCATTCCTTTAGCTCTCATTGCGTCGGTTATAAGCGTGTATTTATCGTGAGGTTTATTCTTTATAACGAGCTTAATAGCCGGAACGCTGACGTGAATGGTATCGCATATCATTTCACAGTTCAACTCGTCCAAAAGCATTGCCGCACCGACAACACCCGCCTCTCTGTGATGTAGTCCGGTCTGCGCATTGTAGGTGTGAGTAACGTTACTCGCTCCGCATTCGACAGCTTTAGCAACGTCCGCATATTTTGCGCCCGTATGTCCGACCGAAGCGACCACTCCGCAATTTTTAAGGTGTTTTATAAGCTCATAGCCGCCATCTTCTTCGGGTGCAAGCGTAACTATTTTGATATTTCCGCCCGCCGCTTTCTGATATTCGTCAAAAGTTTCCGCAAGAGGTTTAGCGACGTATTCGAGCGGCTGCGCACCGACGTGTTTGGGAGAGATAAACGGACCTTCGAGATGAACTCCGAGAACTTTTGCGCCCTTGAACTCGCCGTTCTTTATAGCTTTATTTACGTTTTTAAGCGCCTTAATGATATTTTCCTTACTCTGCGTCATCGTAGTTGCAAGAAAGCCCACGGTGCCTTCCCTTGCAAGATATTCCGACATGGTATTTAAAGCATCTTCCGTACCGTCCATGGTATCGGCACCGCCGGCGCCGTGAATGTGCTGGTCTATAAAGCCGGGAACAAGTATGCCGTCTACGTCGCAAATATTTTCAATACCGTCGGCATTATCGCCTATATATAGGATTTTGCCGTTTTCAATGCCGATATTGGTCTTTACCACGCCGACGTTTTTGATATACGCCTTAACGTTTGTGAAACCTTTCATTGTTTTGCCTCACTTAATAAGCTCAGCGGCGGCTTCGTCCACAACTAAAGTACAATCGGGGTGAAGTTGCAATACGCTTGCAGGGACGTTTTCGGTAACCTCGCCTTTAACGAGCCCGTAAACTGCCTTTGCCTTGTTTTTGCCGTTTGCGAGAATAAGAATTTTCTTAGCGTTCATAATGTTTTTCAAGCCCATAGTAAACGCTTGACGGGGAACTTCGTCGATGCTTGCGAACATTCTCGAATTGTCCTTAATAGTGCTTTCCGCAAGATCGACGATATGAGTAACGCTTCCGAAAGGCGTGCCCGGCTCATTGAATGCGATATGTCCGTTAGAGCCGATACCGAGAACTTGAATATCTTGCTGCATCTTTTCCAAAAGTTCGTTATATCTCTTACATTCCGCCTGCCTGTCTGCGGCTTTGCCGTTTTCGATATTGGTGTTTTTAAGGTCGATGTCAACGTGATCGAAAAGGTTGTGCCTCATGAAATATACATAGCTTTGATCGCTCGAATAGTCAAGACCTGCATATTCATCGAGATTTACGGTTTTAATATCTTTATAGCTCGTGCCGTTTTTCTCGTGGTCCTCTATCATTTTCTTGTATAAACCGATAGGGGTAGATCCGGTCGCCAAACCGAGAATGGCTTTGGGGTTGTTTTTTACGACTTCCGCCATAACTTCAAAAGCCTTTGCGCTCATTTCATCATAATCTTTACAAACGATAACTTTCATAATAAATCTCCTTAAAATTATTTTCTGCTTGCCGCAAGAGAAGCTGCCGCAATGCTCTGTCCGACTCTTCTGTTCTTTTCGTCGGGCATTTCTATCCTGAATTTAAGCGAAGGGAATTCGGTTTTCAAAACATCGTTAGCGGTATTCATAATTATATTGCCACCCTCTCCGCTCGTAACTCTGCCGAGAAGAAGGACGTGCTTTATATCGTAAAACATAGCGTAATACGGCAAAGTATAACCGAGATATACGCCGATATCGTGGTAAATCTTCTTTGCAAGCTCGTCGCCATCCGCCATCAATTTCTGAATCACTTTGAGTTTTTCCGCCGGGCTCAACCCCTCGTCAAACTTAAAACCGCCCATTTCGGCAAGTTTAATAACGCTGTCCTGAGAGAAATATTTTACGCCGCAACCGTAATCACCGCTCCATTCGTCGACCATAGAATTTTCATTATAATCGACGGGAACAAATGCAAGCTCGGAAAGCCAACCGTTTAAGCCGCCTTCGGAATTGATATAGCCGACAGCCTCGCTCGTGCCCATTGCAATGCCGAGAACTTCGTTATCACCGAGGTCGATAGCACCCGCCAAGGCGGTAACGTCGCCGTCGTTCGCCACTTCCAAAGGTGCGTCGAACTCCTTAGCAATATCGATATACATCGTCTTTACCCTTCTTTCAAAGTCCTCATCGTTGACTTTAAGGAAAAGAGATGCGACCATTATCTTATTATTTACATAAACGCCTGCGCTCGAAACGCCGATAGCGTCAACCCTCGGCATTTTGGAAGCGGCGGTTTTCATAGCGGTAAGAATTTCGTTATAATGATATTCCGGATCGGAATTGATCTTCGGAAACCATACGACTTCTTCGCTGTAAACGACTTTGCCGTCTATAACCGCACTCACCTTTCTGTCGCTGCCGCCGGCGTCAAAACCAATTCTGCAACCGTCGAGGTGTCCTCCTACCGACATAGACTGTTTCTTGAATTTGGGGAAACTCTTCTCATCGCATAATACGACCTCGAATTTGCTCTCGTACACCCTCTCCATAAAGCCCTTATCAAAGCTTCTTAAACCGTCTGCGGTATATGCGTTTTTAATGTAATCATAAACGGCTTCGTCGCCGCTTATATATATCTTGTAACCGCCGACGAGCCAAAGTATCGTCTTGACGATCCTTTCAGCCATCTTGCAGTTTTCATTTTCCTTAGCCTTGTCCGCAAAAATAGGGTAAGAATAGATATAATTATACCCGTCATTTCTCTCAACGCAGATATTGAGCGTCTTGTTTGCGGCTTTTTTTGCTTCTTCGACGTATTTCGTAAACTCGATATACATCGGACGAAAGTTTTTATCCAGAACCGTTTCAAATTTCATTTATCGAATACCTCCGATACAATTTATTTTATAACTATATTATATACTCAATATATAAAAAGGACAAGGCAAAATATTTCTTACTTTTTATATTTTCTTACACAGAAAAATACTTAAAACATATTGCAAAAAAAAATTTTTTATAGTATAATGTAAAAGTATGGAAGAAAAGATTTTTTACATGTACAAAATTGCGAATATGCTCAACATTTCAAAGATAGTTACTATACACTATCAGAAACTTGTCAAAAATTACGTTTTTCCAGAAGAGAAGCATAATTTTTGGGAGCTTATTTACTGCGATAAAAACGAAGTGATCGTAAATATTAAGGGCGAAGAAAACAGACTTAAAAAGGGCGAAGTGCTGCTTATCTCACCCGACGACGTTCACAGTGTTGAATGCAATAAAAAAGTCGACGCTAATATATTTATAATAAGTTTTGAGTGCAAATCGAGGACGATGAACTATTTCAAAGGCAAAAAATTTATCGTGCCGGAAGAACTGAGATCTCTTCTGTCATCAATAATGTCCGAAGCGAAAAACACATTTATCATCCCCGACTTCAACCCCAACCTCGACAAGCTCATATTAAAAGAATCACCCAATCTCGGCGGTGCGCAGATAATAAAAAACAACCTCGAAGAACTTCTTATTAAACTTATAAGAATAGAAACCGCAAAACCGACTTCTTCTGAAATATTTATTTCCAAAATAGAAGATTCCGATGCACTTGAGGACGAAATCGTACAGATACTCGAAAAAAATCTGTACGGTAAAATCTCTCTCGACGATCTTTCGACTTCTCTCCATTACGGAAAGACTACGCTCTGCAAAACATTCAAGAAAAAGACGGGAAAGTCGATAATAGGTTATTATCTCGAACTTAAAATCGAAGAGAGTAAAAAGATGATAAGGGAAAATATGAGCTTTTCGGAAGCCGCAAATATCCTCTGTTTCGACTCTCTTCCTCACTTTACAAAAACTTTCAAACGTATCACGACAATGACGCCGAGAGAATATAAAAACAGCATTTTAAACTGAGAAAAAGGGGTATCGTCCGATACCCCTTGATTTTATATAACGCCTTTTTTCAGTATTATATTTGCATATATCGCCTCTTCACCCGTCGCAATTACGGCGTAAGCCGTTTTTGCACGTTCGTAAAACGCAAAACGCTCGATATTTCCCACTTTCGCATTGTTATCCAAACCGTTCGCAATCTTCTTATACTCTTCCCAGATAACGGGGTTTACTTTTCCCTCGTCAGACGGCACAAGCTGCATAAGCATCATGTTCGGATCGGAATAAGTGTCGAGAGGAATTACGGAAAGAACGGCTTTAAGCATTGCCGTTCCGCTGATTCCGTCGGCTCTTATAACTCTCTTACCGAGTGAATTTGACGGAAAATTGGCATCCGCAATAACTATTTCATCGCCATGCCCCATTTCGCAAAGGACTTTCAAAAGCTCGGGGCTCAATAACTTAGGTACGTTTTTTAGCATATTTACCTTGCCTTTTTAAGCCGCATCAATGAGTTGATGCGGCTTAAAACACTTTTTATTATCTGATATTTTTATACATAGGACCGTAGGCTTGACAAGCTCTGTAATCTTGTCCTTCCTTGTCCATGCCGAATGCGTTCCATGCAGACGGACGATAAATTTTATCTTCATCGACGTTGTGCATACATACGGGGATACGAAGCATAGAACACATCGTTATAAGATCTGCGCCGATATGTCCGTAAGAAATAGCGCCGTGATTTGCGCCCCAGTTGTTCATTACGTCATAAGCAGACTTGAATGCGCCCTTACCCGTAACTCTCGGGGTAAACCAAGTGCAAGGCCAAGTGTAGTCAGTCCTCTTCCAAAGCTTATCCGTAACCTCATCGGGAAGGCATACTGTCCAGCCCTCGACTATCTGCAATACGGGGCCTAAACCTTTTATAAGATTAAGCCTTATCATCGTTGCCGGCATTTCCGCCCTCGTTACGAAACGGCTCGAATATCCGCCTCCTCTGAAATAGCCGAGGTCGGCGTAAGGCCACGTCGTAGCGTTCATCATCGTGTCAATGTCTTTATCCGTAACGTTCCACCATTGTTTCATTACGGGGTTGCCATTCTCGTCTTTAACTTCGCCGCAAGCGTCAACGCAGCAAGCGCCCGAATTTATAAGGTGAATAAACCCGTCGGCTTCCTTTGCCTTACCCTCGATGTCGTAGCCCGTAACTCTCTTTACGGCTTCACCCGACCAATACGTCCTGACGTCCGCAAACATTTGCGCTCTGCCCGTCAAAAGCTTCATAAAGAGCATCGAAGTGGCGTTTAACGTATCGTTTTCGGTGCCGAGAACGTAAGGCTCTCTCGCCCCGTTCCAGTCAAACGAGGAATTTAAGATACTTTCGGGGAAATCGCAGTTAGGATAGAAATCGGTCCACTGTCTTTGACCTTGGAAACCGCCGACTATCGCATTGTGTCCGACCATTTCTTCTTCTCTTCCTTCGGGAAGGTTTTTATTTCCGTTGAAGAGGTCTTTGATGATACAAGCCATCTTTGCGGTGAACTCCCAATCTTTTTCCTTCTGTTCGGGCGTCCTCTGCATCTCAACGGGGTTTTTATCGAAGTCCGGTCTACATTTAGCTTTTACCCACGCAAGGGCTTTTTGATACTCTTTCTCGTCGTAAATGCCCTCTGTCATTCTCCTTATTATCTCTACTTCGTCTACGCTCTCGACTCTCATTCCGAGATATTCCTCAAAGAATTCGGGAGAAATGATAGAGCCGCCGATACCCATTGTAACCGAGCCTATTTGAAGATACGATTTACCCCTCATTGTTGCAACGGCAACAGCCGCTCTCGCAAAGCGGAGCATTTTTTCCTGAACGTCGTCGGGAATAGTCGTATCGTCGGCTTCCTGAACTTCGTGTCCGTAAATTCCGAAAGCGGGCAAACCCTTTTGGTTATGCGTAGCCAAAACCGACGCAAGATACACGGCGCCCGGTCTTTCCGTTCCGTTGAAGCCCCAAACCGCCTTTATCGTCATTGGGTCCATATCCATCGTTTCGGCACCGTAGCACCAGCAAGGAGTAACGGTAAGCGTAATATCAACGCCCTCTTTTTTGAATTTGTCGGCACAAGCGGCGGCTTCGGCAACCCTGCCTATAGTCGTATCCGCAATTATTACCTTGACGTGTTCACCGTTAGAATAAAAGACGTTATCCGAAATGAGTTTAGCGGCAGATTTAGCCATGTTCATGGTCTGGTCCTCAAGCGATTCTCTGACCTTGATTTTACCTCTTCTTCCGTCGATAGTCGGTCTTATACCTATGACGGGATAAGAGCCGATCAGTCTGTTTTCAGCCATAATAAATTACCTCCTCGGCAAATTTTTTATTTTCAATATAATTATATACTTGAAAAAACATATTTACTTGTGTTATAATAATAAAAAATATAATTATTTTACGATTTTAAGAACAATATGAGTTACAACGAACTAAAACAACACGGAACAGAAGATTTTCCGTTCGAGCTTTACGAAATCGACGAAAATCACCCCAAATACGAAATGGCGTTTCATTGGCATTCCGCAATGGAACTCGTCATTGTGTATAGCGGAAAACTTGACCTCACCTTAAACAACAGACAGTTTACGGTTTACCCTGACGAACTTGTCGTCGTAAACAGCGAATTTATTCACGGCGGAACGCCTACCGACTGCAAATACGAATGTCTTGTTTTCAATATCTCCTTTTTAAAGACGGGAAATCATTCTTGCGATTCGTTTATAGATGACCTTATTAATAGACATTGTATATTCAAAGAAAAAATAAAAGAAAAAACTATTGTCGACACGGCTAAAAGGCTGTTTTCGGCTCTTAGAGAAAGAGATGACGGCTTTAAATTTATGGTTATAGGTTTAGCGCACGAACTGATCGGGACGTTATACGAGAAAAAAAACTACACTTACGACGTTGTGGATCTGACAGGAAAAGACGATAAAAACGTATTGAAACTGAAAAAGGTGCTTGCGTTTATAAGAGAAAACTTCGATAGAGAGATTACGATCGACGATATGGCAAGATCCGCCGACCTTTCAACCAACTACTTCTGCTCGTTTTTTAAGGAAATGACCGATAAAACGCCGATAGCTTATCTGAACGTTTACCGCATTGAAAGAGCCGCCAGAAAGCTACTCGGCACGGATATGACCGTAACGCAAATAGCCTACTCTTGCGGCTTCAACGATTTAAGTTATTTTATAAAAACTTTTAAAGAAATAAAAAACACAACCCCAAGCAAATACAGAAGAAATATTTCTTCGTAAAAATGCGGTGCTTTCCTCAAAGAGAAAGCACCGCAATTTTTACGAAAAAGCATTTTTACAGGCATTATAAGCAGTCTTTTGCGATGTGGGCGTAACGCTTAAATTCAAGCCCAGCGAAAATTCATTACCGCTTGACGTCAGAGAGGCGGAAACAGATTTTAGCACCTTATTTGAATTGTTTTCGACTTGTATATTTAAAGTCGCCATATTTTCCGTTCCACGTTTCAAAAGCATATTGACCGAAAGCTTGTTGCTTGCATACCCAACGGACGTAAACTGAGGTTTTATCTTAACCGTGCTGTTTTTATAAGCATTGTATTCCTTTTCTATTTCGGTATTTACCGTCGACGAAGTGTTTAAGATATATTCGAGATAATAGACGGGGTTATCTTTAAACTGCCGCAAAGTGCATTTTAACGAGCCGTTATTTTTGAGCGTTGCGCCTAAAAAGCCCGAATACATCTGCCGCTCTATAAGGAGTTTATCTTCGCCGTCAAAATATATTTTAGTAACGCCGCCCTTATCGTTATATATGACTGAACCTATAAGCGGACTGTAATCTCTCGTAGCCGTAATCATGAAATATTTTTTACCGTCCACAAAGTCAAGCCCGGCTGAAATAGATACGCTCTGCGACAAGTCGACAGATTCCACGGTTGCATTGACGGTAAGGCTTCCGTTCATTGAAAAATAGTTGTATTTCCCCGTTGCGTCGATCACCTTAGCCGCATCTCCGATTGAGTCAACGTTCAAAAAGCCGCTTTCTTTCGGAAGCGAAGGGGTGAACGACTTACCCTTTGACGTAATTATTTCGACCGAAATATCCCTTTTATCTCCGTCAAGATTAAGATAATATATTATTTTACCGCTCGTATCCAATGCAACGTGATCGATATATGAGATTGCGTCTTTAAAATATAGGTTTAAAAAACCTTTTGAATAAACTATATTGTCTATTATTTCATTGTCGAACAGTTCTCCGTAAGTCGGGCAATTCAAAAGCACGTCGAAAATATCGCCGTCGTTCAAAAATGCGAGCAATCTGCTATTGTCGCTTGCGGCGAGTAAACTTTCAAGTGCCGCCTTGACGTTATTGTCTTTCGCAACAAATTTATATCCGTCATAGCTTACATATGTGTTGCCATTGATTTTTGCCGACTTGAAAGTTTTCTTTTGTTTCTTTTCGTCGGTAACAAAACAAGTAAGCTCGAAAAGATCGTTTTCACCGCCTATATTTAATGAATAATTACCGTAAAAATCGGAAGATGAATCATTTTCGGTAACCTTTCCGCTCAAACCGAAAGAAAATAACTCTCCGCTCGCCATCTCCTTGACGGGTCGAATATATCTTTGCGACAAAACGTTTATAGAAACGGAGTTTTGCGGTTTTAAATACCTTTCGCTTTCAAAATCGGAAAAGGCAAATTCAACGTTACCTATAGTGAACAAAGCCGTTAAAAAATCATAACCGCTTTCGCTCTCTTTAAACTCGACTCTCCCTTTAAAAGAATATTCCTCATCAAAAAACAGAAGAATATATTTTTTTTGAGAATAGCTGAGCGTTGCGGAATCGAGAAGCTTGTAAAAATACTCAATGTTATCCGTGTTTGAAAAGCGGGAAAAAGCGCCGTTAAGATCTTCGATAATGAAATCGGTATTAGGCAGATCGCTCACTTTAAAAAATACCGACAAGCCGAACAGTTCGGCTGAAATTTCGTTGTTTCCGTCAAATTTTACGGTAAAGGTCGGCGGCAAAAACTCGTCGTTATCAATACCCTTAACGCTCGCTTTCGCCTTGACTTGCTCGCCCTTTACAAAACCGGAAACCAAGGCGTCAGCCATTATATCCCTTGCGGAAATATCCGTATTGTCGCCGGACGGCAAATTGAAATAGAAATTTTCAAAAAACCTTTCCGCATTTATTTCATCAACGTTTC
>CACXDQ010000045.1 GCA_902766475.1 uncultured Eubacteriales bacterium | reverse complement strand
TTCTGAGCGGCGGAAATGTCGCCCTTTCGTATGTTCTCTTCGATCTTTGCGTAATAATCGTTCTCTCCGTCCTTGAAAGACCGCTCTTTTCTGTCCGACTTTATCTCTTCGTATGCCGTTTCAAGCTCGGTGAGTTTTTTTGCGGCGATATTGCCCGCTTCCCCCTCGGAAAAGCGCTCTTCGGAATATTTCGCCTTCAATTCTTTGTATCTCGCCTCTATTTCCTCGTCGGTAGCGGTATTGTCAAGACCGAAAACTTTGTAGAAATCGTCTGTCATTTCTCTTCTCCTCTATTTTTTTTATCGGTATTATTTATTTTGTCGATGACCTTTACGGTAACGCTCTGCACGCCTCTCGTCAGAATATTATTTATGAGGTCGTGATTAAATTTCCATTTGCATGCGGAAACGGCGGCGCAAAGCTTTGAAAAGATATCCGCAAACACGAAAGTAACGTCTTTTCCGCAATTTTCAAGCAATTTTTTTGCGCTCGGCTGTTTGCCGTAGGCATAGTAAAACGGGTTGTAATTGCCCCTTTTCAAGTCTTTATCGTAATCGTCGAGAGCGTCGATGAGATATATCCATTTACCGAGGAAATAAAACATATCGTCCGTGTCATCCGACTCATTTTCTCCGAGCAATAAAGCGCCTAAATCTTTTAGCATCAACGAGAAGGGGTCGCATATGGCGTCGATGCGGTTTTCGCCGTTTTTTTCGAGCGCCCTCAGTTCGTCAAACCTCTTTTCAACGATGTCGGAAATGGCGTTAAAGCGCTTATAGCCCCTCTTTTGCCCTTTTTTGAATAAGAAAAGTTTTAATTTGCCTCTGCCCTCGTCGATAATGTCGTCCTTGACCTTGTAATAGGCGAGGGCGACGTTTACGGCGGCGCACTCGTCCGTAATTTCATCCCTCGAAGCCATTGAACGGGAGATCACCGGGTGAGCGACGCACCGCTCTTTTTTTATCGTAACGTCCACGCCCGACAGATTGTGAATGACTGCCGAAAGAAATGCGACGTCGTAGCTTAAACCTATCCTCGCCCTCTGTCCGCATACTCTGCCGATAGACTTACACACGCCGCAATACAGCGCCTTATACAGCGTATCGTCCTTTAAATAAAGATACGGCAAATCGGGTTTTAAGTAGCCGAACATTTAATTCTCCTTATAATTTCACTATTATATTTTACTACAATAGCAAAATTTCGTCAATAAATTGAACGATATAAATTTTTTTACACAATTTTATCATATTACGTTTTACTAAAAAAAGAATTTATGTTATAATTTAAAAAATCGAGGTAGAAAGATGAAGAAAATAATAAGTTTGATATTATGCGCCTGCCTGCTAATATCGCTTGCGGCGTGCGGCGGAAACAATGAAGTTGAAAGCGAAAGCAAATCGGCGGAAAAAGACAGCCCGACCGAAACGACCGAAACGGCGGACACGACGGACACGACGAGCGACAGCGCCGACGAGAGCATTTCGGAGAGCGAAAGCGAAAGTGAGAGTGAAGATGACGGCGAAGAGGACGTCGGCAACGTTAAATTCAAGTCGAAAATGTATTCTTATCTCGACGAATCGGTATATACTTACGATATTGAAAACGTATATAACGACAAGTATTTCTTGCGCTCGTCTTACGAATATTCAAAAGAGCTTGCAATGCTGTCTTACGGCGCCGTTGTGGCGAATTACAGCGAAAAAGCTATGAAAGAATTTTTTACAAACGGCGATTTTGATAACATATTGCCCTATTCTAAGGGGTATAACGACGTTACCGGCCCTCACAACGTCGCTTATACGATCGCTCATAAAAAAGTGGGAGATTACGATCTTATCGCCGTTTCGATACTCGGATTTTTATATACCACGGCTTGGGAAGGCAACTTCATCGTAGGAGATAGCGGAGATCATCACCTCGGTTTTAAGCTCGCCTCGGACAGAGTTTACGACGCAATTCTCGATTATATAGGCGACAATTATTCCTCTTCCGAAAATATTAAAATATGGCTTACGGGGTTTTCGAGAGGTGCGGCGATAGCCAATATCGTCGGAGGGCTTATCAATGAAAATGCGGGGGCGCTCGGAATAAATTTTGAGGACGTGTTCGTATATACGTTCGCAAGCCCCAGGGGCGTAATAAACGAAAAAACGGAAAATAAAAACATTTTCAATATCATCTCGTCGGACGACCTCGTACCTTACGTAATGTTCGACAGTTACGGCTTTAAGCGTAACGGAATGGATATAGACGTATTTACGAAAGACGTCGGAGAACTTTTGTCGGAATTCAACGAAAATATCGTTTTACCCAAACTGAACGGCTATACGAGCGCCGGCGTAATGTACGAGATATTTATTTCAAAGATGACGGCGGAGGTGGACGAAAGCAAATATCTGTCGCTTTCGACAAGGGAAAAATACGCCGCAAACTATCAGGACGGGCTGTCGAAATTTGTGAGAATACTCACGAGCGTTCCTCTTTCAAGGCTCGAAAAGATAATTCAATCTTTCTCGGGTAAACTCGTAGGGCTAATACAAAATATTGACGTTCAAAACAAACTTTACGACGAGTTGAAACCCGAACTCGACAAATACAAGGTCGCATATGATGACGGCGAGCTTAAATATTCATGCAACTCTGCTCAGGAACTTTTGAGAATGCTTATAAAAAACGACGACAGATTTTTAAACAACGCTTTGAAACTGTTCGGAAATATGAACTATATCAAGGCGATGCACTGTCCCGAAACGCTCTACGTCTTACTTAAAAACAGCTGATACAAACCTTTTGTGCGGCGGTTTTCGCAAAAAGCGAAAACCGCCGCATATTTTATATAATGCGCCCAACAAGAAAAATTGATGAAAATATTAAAATATTTACCGAAAACACTTTAAAAATATATTTTATTGTGATATAATTATACTGGAACAAGTTGGACTAATTTTAAGGACTGACTTTTTTGAAAAATAATTTTTTTATTATTATAAGAGGTGCAATATGAATACAGCTGAATTGGAAAAGTACGGCATTTCCGGCGTTAAGGAAATCGTACACAATCCCTCTTACGACGTCCTCTTCAACGAGGAGACCAAACCCGAGCTTACCGGCTACGAAGTCGGCAAAGTTTCCGAACTCGGCGCCGTAAACGTTATGACCGGCATCTACACCGGCCGTTCCCCCAAAGACAAATACATAGTTGTCGACGAAAACTCGAAAGACACCGTTTGGTGGACTTCCGACGCCTATAAAAACGACAACCACCCCATGACCGAAAACACTTGGAAAACCGTCAAAGAGATTGCCCTTAAAGAATTGTCCGGCAAGAGGCTCTTCGTCGTAGACGCTTTCTGCGGCGCTAGCAAAGACACCCGCATG
>CACXDQ010000044.1 GCA_902766475.1 uncultured Eubacteriales bacterium | reverse complement strand
AACTAAGGAAAAGAGAGTCGAGCTTCAGAGAATGGAGCAAAGGCTCACGCAGAAAGACGAGTTGCTCAACAAAAAGGACAACAACCTTTTGAAAAAGAACGAGGAACTCGAACAGCAGAAGAAAGAGCTTGACAAAAAGATGTCAAACCTCGTTGCAAAACAAGAGAAGATCGACAAAGAGTATGAGAGCGTTATCGCAAAACTCGAAGAGATCGCCGGTCTTACCAAGGAAGAGGCTAAAAAGCAGCTTAGCGAAAGCATTTTGGACGAAACTCGCCGTGACGTAGCGGTACAGGTCAGAAACCTCGAACAAGAAGCTAAGGACGAAGCCGATAAAAAGGCGAAAGATATCATAAGCCTTGCCATTCAGAAATGCTGTACGGATCACGCTTCCGAAATTACAGTTTCGGTCGTTCCGCTTCCGAGCGACGACATGAAAGCCCGCATAATCGGCAGAGAGGGCAGAAACATAAGGACGCTTGAAAACGCAACGGGCATCGAACTTATAATCGACGATACGCCCGAAGTCGTAATTCTCTCCGGTTTCGACCCCGTAAGAAGAGAAGTTGCGAGATTGTCGCTTGAAAAGCTGATCGCCGACGGAAGAATTCATCCGGCGAGAATCGAAGAGACGGTCGAAAAGGTCAGAAAAGAACTTGACGTTCAGATAAAAGAAGCGGGCGAAGCCGCAATGTTCGAGGTAGGGCTTTTCGGAATTCACCCCGAGCTTATTAAGCTACTCGGCAGACTTAAATTCAGGACAAGTTACGGACAGAACGTTTTGCAACACTCTCTTGAAGTCGCACACCTCGCCGGTCTTATGGCGGCGGAACTCGGCGTCGACGTAAACCTCGCTAAACGTGGCGGCTTGCTTCACGATATAGGTAAAGCGGTTGACTTCGAGGTTGAGGGAACGCATATTCAGATCGGTGTAGACCTCGCTAAAAAATATAAAGAGAGCAAAAACGTCATCAACTGTATTCAAGCTCACCACGGCGACGTCGAGCCGAAGTGCATTGAAGCCGTTTTGGTACAGGCTGCTGACGCTATTTCGGGCGCAAGACCGGGCGCACGTCGTGAAACGAACACCAACTATATCAAGCGTTTGGAGCAGCTTGAAAACATTTCCTCGTCGTTTAACGGCGTAGAAAAGGCGTTCGCAATTCAAGCGGGCAGAGAGGTCAGAGTTATGGTCAAGCCCGACCAGATCGATGACAATCAAGCGATGTTCCTTGCAAAGGATATTGCAAAGAAGATCGAGAGCGAACTCGAATATCCCGGACAGATAAAAGTAAACGTCATAAGGGAATGGAGAGTTGTCGAATACGCAAAATAATATTACAGAGGTTGTCGCATTGCGGCAACCTCGTTTTATAAAGTATATTTCATTATTATATATGAATAAGACGATAAGCGGAATTGACGTTGAAGTTACAAGAAAACACAACCGAAGAATTATAATAAAGGTTAAAAATGACGGCAAAGTTTGCATGACCGTCCCTTACGGCGTGCCTTTTGAACTTGCGGAAATTTTCTTCAATGATAAAATAGAATTTGTAAGGGCAAAAATTGACGAATACAGTCAAAAATTTTCCTATAATAGCGCATTTAAAGAAGGCGATATAATATATATATTCGGTAAAGAATACACCTTGAAGTATGCAGTCGGCAAGAATGGCGTTAAGCTGACGGAAAACGAAATAATAGTTTTTTCAAAGGTTGACAACAGAGAAAAGCGCATAGCGATATTGCAAAAATTTTTTAATGATATCTTACTTGAAAAATGCACTTATTATTTTGACGTGTGGTATAAAGCGACGGGGCTTAAAGCAAGTTCGGTAAGGATACATAAAACGACTTCGAGATGGGGCAGCTGCAATCATCGGACGGGAGTGATAAATCTGTCGTTGTATCTCGTGTTTTTGCCTGAAATATGCCTTGATTATGTCGTTCTTCACGAATTGGGGCATATATTATATAATGACCACGGAAAACAGTTCAAGGCATTTTTAACCCGTTTTATGCCCGAGCATAGTAAAATATCCGCAATGATGTCCGAACTTGCCAAGAGATACGTTATATTTTTTTAAAAAATAAAAATAAAATAAAAAATTTTAAAATTAAGCATAAAATCAGTTGATAAAAAAACTTCAATGTTGTATAATTGTTTTCGGTCGGCGAGGTGTAGCGCAGTTTGGTAGCGCGCTTGGTTCGGGACCAAGAGGTCGTGGGTTCAAGTCCCGTCACCTCGACCACGTCAGAGCAAGGCTTTTTGGTCTTGCTCTTTTGTTTTGACAAAAGAGCAAAGACGGTGCAGCCTGCTCTTCCTTTTCCCGAAAACTTTTGCTACGCAAAACTTTTTGGGAGCCCTTTTTATAATAGTTATTTCGGTTAACAAAGACATCTTTGTTGACCGAAATAACTATCTCGGTCTAAAAAAAGCCGAAAACGTTCGTTTTTGGCTTTTTTTGTGCCGTTTTGAACGGTTTT
>CACXDQ010000043.1 GCA_902766475.1 uncultured Eubacteriales bacterium | reverse complement strand
TCGGACGGCGAAATAGTCCAGGGCGAGATTTACGAAGTCAGGATAACCTCGGCAGACGAGTACGACCTCTATGGAGAATGTGTATGAATTTACCTAACAAACTTACTTTGCTCAGAATAATAATGATACCGTTTTTCGTTGCGGCGTTTTATGTGAACTTCACGGGGCATTATATACTTTCGCTTTGTATATTCGCCGTCGCCGCATTTACCGATTTTTTGGACGGCTACATAGCCCGAAAATATAATATGGTTACAGATCTCGGCAAGTTTATGGACCCTATCGCCGATAAAGTTCTCGTCTTGTCGGCGCTCGTCGTGATGCTTGCCGACCCTTATTCGACAAACGTATTTTCCTACCTCGGCTATCCCTTTTTGATAGTCGGCGGCGTGGGCGTCGCAATAATCGTCGCAAGGGAAATGACGGTATCTTCGCTTCGCATGATGGCGGCTAAAAAGGGGATAGTTCTTGCCGCCGAAAAGATAGGCAAGGTAAAGACCTTCTTCACGGACGTTACGATAATTATCTTGCTTTTTGCAGGCGATATGACCGTGCTTGCACCGAGGTTTGGAAACGTCTTGATATGGATAGGTCAGATATGTTTTCTTATCTCCGTGCTTCTCACGATAATTTCGGGCGTTTCCTATCTCGTTAAAAACGCAGAGGTATTCGCAGAAAAATGAACACTTTAAAGACGGCGATAATAGCTTTCAGACAGAAAAACGCTTACTTCCCGTCCGAAACGCTCGACAGCGTTATCGACCTTTTAAACGGCAACAATTTTTCCGTCGACGTAGTAACGGTTATCCACGCGGACGACAAAGAGAGTTTTAAAGAAACGTTTGCTCGGCTTGACGGCTACTTTGTGCTTGTTCTCAATTCCTCGCACAACGAATACGAGATATGCGAGGCGATAGACGGTTTCGACAAGATAAATCACGTCTTTTCGGACGGGGAAAGAAAGGTGATGATCGTCGAGGACAGCCCGAGATATTTAAAGATAATAGAAAAGCGGTTTTTGCCCGAACTCATAACGGCGAGCGGAACGGACTTCGGCAAAGTTACCTTTAAGCTCTTCGGGGTGGAAGAGAGGGCGTTGAGGCTCAAACTCGACGAGATAGCATACGGCATAGGCGGCATACGCTTTAACGTGATAGGCGAATTTCTCGACTATAAAGTAGAGATAATATACGACAGAAAGTCGACGAAAATGAGCTACGACGAGGCGCAAAAGGCGTTCATAAATGCGTTTAAGGACAATATTTACGCCGAGTGCGACGTCAGTTTACAGCAGCGGCTCGTCGACGTATTAAAGCTTCGTCGATGTATGATCGCCACGGCGGAATCGTTCACCGGCGGCAACGTTGCGAGAAAGATAGTTTCCGTTTCGGGCGCAAGCGAGGTCTTTTACGAGGGTATAGCCTCTTACAACTCCGAGGCAAAGATAGCGAGGCTGGGCGTTGAAAGGGCGACAATAAACAAGTTCAAGCCCGTTTCTGGAGAAGTTGCAAGCGCAATGGCGAAAGGGCTTATGGCGAGCGGCAAAGTGAACGTCGGCATTTCCACTACGGGCATTGCGGGTCCGAATTCCGACGACAGCGATTTCCCCGTCGGGCTGTGCTATATAGGCGTGGCGTTCGACGGTAGGATAAACGTCTATAAGTACAACTTCGACGGCGACAGACACGCCGTCATAAACAAGGGAACAAATGCGGCGATGTTTCTCGCCGTCAAAACGTTGAAAGATATTTAAAAGGAGTACAATATGATAGAAGAAAAGCAGAAAGCACTCGAAATGGTGCTTAAAGAGATCGAAAAGCAGTACGGCAAAGGCGCTATAATGAAGCTCGGTCAAGGGGCGGCGGACACCCATATCGAGGTTATACCGACGGGCTGTCTTACGCTCGATTTAGCTCTCGGCATAGGCGGCGTTCCGAGAGGAAGAATTATCGAGATATACGGTCCCGAATCTTCGGGTAAAACGACGGTCGCCCTCCACGTCATTGCGGAAACGCAGAAGATGGGCGGCATAGCGGCGTTTATCGACGCCGAACACGCACTCGATCCCGTCTACGCTTCCAAGCTCGGCGTCGACCTCGAAAACCTCTACGTTTCCCAACCCGACACGGGCGAACAAGCTCTCGATATAACCGACAGTTTAGTGAGGAGCGGAGCAGTCGACCTCATCGTTGTCGACTCGGTTGCGGCGCTCACCCCCAAGGCGGAAATAGAGGGCGATATGGGCGACAGCCACGTCGGTTTACAGGCAAGGCTTATGTCGCAAGCGCTCAGAAAACTTACGGGTATAACGAATAAGTCCAAAACGTGCGTAATATTTATCAATCAGCTCCGTGAAAAAGTCGGCGTTATGTTCGGCAACCCCGAAGTTACCCCCGGCGGAAAGGCGCTCAAATTCTACGCCAGCATAAGGATAGACGTAAGAAAAGCCGACGCCCTCAAAGACAGCGACGGCATGTTCGGCAACAGAACGAAAGCCAAGGTTATAAAGAACAAGCTCGCTCCACCGTTCAAGACGGCGGAATTCGACATTATCTACGGCGAGGGCATCTCGCAGACGGGCTGTATAGTAGACCTCGGCGTGGAATTCGGCATACTCGAAAAGAGCGGCTCGTGGTTCTCTTATAAGGGCGAAAAGATAGCGCAGGGCAGAGATAAGGCGAAAGACTATCTTGCCGACAACCCCGAGATAATGGCGGAGATCGAGGCGGCTATAAGGGAAAAGGCAAATCCGCAAAAGACAGAGGACAAGGCTGAAGAAAAGGCAGAATAATAAAAAAGACCGCATTTTTCAACACGGAAATCTTGCGGTCTTTTAAACGAAATTACTTTAAAAGCTTTTAACGATGAGGGCGATAAGAGGTATTATCGCAAAAATCAGTATCTGGTGGGCGACGTACACCTCGAAGGTGTATGCGCCCAAAAACCTAAGCGGCATAAACGCCTTTTTGCCCGTAAACGGCAAATAACTCTTTCTGTTTTCGGCGTAAAAGCACTTACCTATAAACAGACCGGCTATGTAAAAGGCTATGTATGGGAGAATGGGATAATAATCGCTCGACGTAAAGCCTATACATCTGAAATGGAATATTGCGAGAAATCTGAGCGACGGCTCGGTTATAGTTATCGTGCGGAAGTAAATTCCGAGCCCGAACGCCGCAAGAGCCGCTACGGGCAATAGATATTTGGGTATTTTTTTGAGGAGCGGGGTCAACAATTTACATACCGCCATAAGATGTATTATGCCGAACCATATTATGAGCCGTTCGTTTAAGATAAGCCCGACTATATAGCTTAAAAGCGTGATGCCGGCGGCTATGACGGTTAGCATTAACCCTTCCTTTAACGGTTTTTTTGAAAACGATGCGGTTATCCCCGAAACGGTCATGAAAACGCCCGAACAAAAAATTACGTTAAGTGCGTTTAAAAGGTTTGAATTGTGAGCGTCTCTCGCAAACGTACAAAACCCTTCGAGAGCCGTTCCGTTAAATTCCGACGCAAAGGAATTTCCGAAATGGAACAAGACGTGATTTATTATCATAAGTATCACGGCAATGCCCTTTAATAGGTCGAGTTCGTGTATTCTGTTTGCAAAATCAACTTTTTTCAGCATAATAATATTATATTTTATTTTAAATAAACAGTCAACCGATTGAATTGAATTTATATGAAATCTTTAAAAGAGCTATAAAAAACGGGCAGAGGGCCGTCGAGGTCTCACACAATGGGCCCGACAAAGGCTTGCATGGCGTTTAAGGAAGAATTTCCATTTTGCGACGGG
>CACXDQ010000042.1 GCA_902766475.1 uncultured Eubacteriales bacterium | reverse complement strand
TTAAACTCTATCATATTCTATTTCTCCTTACGTTTTTATGATTTTTAATTTAAAATATTAAGCAATTTAACATTTTAAAGAATGATATATCGCTATATTGAATTTTCGGCGCAAAGAATTTTGCGCCAAACTAATTAAAATCAATCTGTAAAACGGGCAAGCTCATCAAAGAGTTCGTCCTCGCTCGTAACGCCGACAGTCTTATACACCATCTCGCCGCCCTTAAAGACCATGAGCGTGGGTATGCTCATTATCTTATACGCCATAGCCGAATCGGGGTTGTCGTCGACGTTCAGCTTGACGAAGGTAACTTTGCCGTCGTACTTGGGCGCAAGCGATTTAAGTATTTCGCCCTGCATGCGGCACGGACCGCACCACGCCGCCCAAAAATCTACCAAAACGGGCTTTTCGCTTTTCAAAACCACTCTCTCGAAAGACTCGTCCGTAACGTTTATAATATCCGCCATATTTTATTCTCCTACAAAATATTTTACCAAATCGTCTATTCCGACCTCTTCCGTCGTTCCGTCAGCCATGCGCTTAACGTTGCATTTGCCGCTACTAAGCTCGTTATCGCCTATCGTCGCGACGAACTCCGCACCTATCTTGTCGGCGTATTTGAACTGCGCCTTAACGCCTCTTCCTGCGTGGTCAAGCTCGGCTTTAACGCCGTTATCCCTCAATTTCGACACGACGCCGAACGCCTTTTTATAAGCGTTTTCGCCCATCGTCGCAACGTAAACTTTTACGGGCGACGGAAGGGGAATTTCCACGCCCTCGGCTTCCATGAGCATCAAAACTCTCTCTATGCCCATACCGAAACCCACGCCGGGGGTGGAGTTGCCGCCTATCTGCGCAATGAGGTTGTCGTATCTGCCGCCGCCGCACACCGTGCCTTGCGAGCCGAGCGAGGTCGTAACGAATTCAAACACCGTCCTCGTATAATAATCGAGCCCTCTCACGATATACGGGTTTACGATGAAATCGACGTTCGCCTCTTTAAGCAGCTCCTTAACGCCGTTGAAATGCGCCTTGCAATCGTCGCACAGATAGTCGGTTATCTTGGGTGCGTCGACGCAAAGTTTTTTACAGCCCTCTTCCTTGCAATCGAGTATGCGGAGGGGGTTTTTGTGATAGCGTTCACGGCAAGTGGGGCAAAGGGCATCGAGCTTGTCCGCAAAATAGCCTTTGAGCGCCTTGTTGTATTCGGCACGGCAAGTCGGACAGCCCATGCTGTTCAAGTTGAGTTTTACCTCTAAACCGAGTTTATTTAAAAGCGTCTTTGCAAGCTTTATGACTTCTGCGTCGGTATCCGCACCCGCTCCGCCGTAAATTTCAACGCCGAACTGGTGATGTTCTCTCAGCCTGCCTTTCTGCGGGTTTTCATAGCGGAAAACGGGAGTTATATAATACATTTTAAGGGGCATAGCGCCGTTGAAAAGCCCGTTTTCCAAAAAGCTTCTCGCAACGCCCGCCGTGCCCTCGGGCTTTAAGGTAATGCTCCTCTCGCCCTTGTCCAAAAACGTGTACATCTCCTTATTCACGATGTCCGTCGTGTCGCCCACGCCCCTCAAAAAGAGTTCCGTATGCTCGAAAGTGGGCGTTCTTATCTCGTTTAAGCCGTAGAGGGAAGCGACTTCTTTCGCCATGCCCTCGACGTAATGCCATTTATAGCTCTCGGACGGCAAAACGTCCTTCGTTCCCTTTGGAATATTTATCATAAAAGTATCTCCTTAAAGTATATATTTCCTCACGCTTTGATTTGCTATGACGGACGAGAGGTGTTCCTCGACGTACTTTTCGTCTATAACTACCCTCGTTCTCGGAATATCTCCGCCGGCATTGAATGAAATGTCCTCCAAGAGGTTTTCCATAACGGTATGGAGCCTTCTTGCGCCGATATCCTCGCTCGTGGCGTTTATCTCGGCGGAAAGCTCGGCTATCTTTGCGATTGCGTCGTCGGTAAATTCGAGGTCGATATTGTCGACGCCGAGAAGCGCCGCATACTGCATTGTTATTGCGTTTTGGGGGATCGTGAGTATGTTTACGAAATCTTCTTTGGTAAGGCTTAAAAGCTCTACCTTAATGGGGAAACGACCTTGAAGTTCGGGTATGAGGTCCTCTATCGCAGATACGTGGAATGCGCCCGCCGCAATGAAGAGGATATAGTCCGTCTTGACCATTCCGTACTTGGTATTTACCGTACAGCCCTCTACTATCGGGAGAATATCTCTCTGAACGCCCTCTCTCGAAACGTCGGCGCCGCCGTGATTGCCCTTAGCGGCGATCTTATCTATCTCGTCGATAAAGATAATGCCCTCTTCCTCGGCTCTTCTCACGCCCTCGGCTTTTACGGCGTCGTCGTCGATGAGCTTGTCGCTCTCTTCGGCAATGAGGAAATTCATAGCCTCTGCGACCTTAACTTTTCTCTTCTTTCTCCTTTTGGGCATCATATCCCCGAAAATAGAGCCGAGCGTTATCTCCGTATTTCCGCCGGGGCCGAGCTGTAACGGTTTCGGCTCGTCTATAAGGTCTATCTCTATAACGGTGTCGTTATACTTGCCGGCTCTCAAATCGTTTAAAATATTAGCCCTGAAAATATCTTCGGGCGTTTCGCCTTTATCCTTAGAAAAAGTGTCATAAAGCACCTTTACGACTTGTTTTTCTGCGGCTTTTCTCGCCCTGTCGGAAACGACGGCGAACTGCTCGTCCTTGACCATTCTCACGCTCGCTTCGACGAGATCCCTCACCATAGACTCGACGTCCCTTCCGACGTAGCCGACTTCGGTGTATTTCGTCGCTTCGACCTTTATAAACGGCGCTTTAACGAGCCTTGCGAGCCTTCTTGCGATCTCCGTTTTACCGACGCCCGTAGGCCCTTTCATAATTATGTTTTTGGGCGTTATCTCGTCCCTCTGTTCGGGGGTGAGCATACTCCTTCTGTAACGGTTTCTCAAAGCGACGGCAACGGCTCTTTTAGCCCTTTCCTGTCCTATTATATATTTGTCTAATTCCTTAACTATCTCTCTCGGCGTCAAATTCATTATTATCACCTCACACCACTTCACAGCGAATATTGTCGTTTGTGAAAATACATATTCTGCTGGCTATTTTAAGCGCTTTTGTGGCGATCTCCGCCGCCGAATAATCAGTTTCCTCACTGAGCGCTCTCGCCGCCGCAAGGGCGTAGTTTCCGCCGCTGCCGATAGCGCAAACGCCGTCGTCCGGCTCTATCACTTCGCCAGAGCCGGAAACGATGAGGAGAGAAGTTTTATCGGCGCAGATCATCATCGCCTCCAACTTTCTGCCCGCCTGATCTCTTCTCCACTGCTCGGCAAGCTCAACGGCGCTCCTCTCCAAATTGCCCGCAAACTTGTTGAGCATCGCCTCGAATCTCTCGCAGAGCGAAAATGCGTCCGACACGGAGCCGGCAAAGCCTATGACGACTCTGCCCTCGTAAATTCTTCTCACCTTTACCGCATTGTTTTTAAATACGATAGACTCTCCCATCGTTACCTGACCGTCGCCGGCAATAGCCGTTTCACCGTTCTTTTTTACGGCGCAGATGGTCGTACCTTTAAATTCTATACTCATAATATCTCTTTAATTCTCCTTATTTCGGCGAGTGAGCGTTCGCCCATCAGCGCCTTTTTCTCCGCCTTTTTGCGGCGGTCGTATTCAATTTGTTCTATAATGCCGTAGTTTGCGTTCATGGGCTGAAAATCGGCGTTTGGGGTGGC
>CACXDQ010000041.1 GCA_902766475.1 uncultured Eubacteriales bacterium | reverse complement strand
TTTCTTCCACGGCGGCGATATGAAAAAGATAATGCTATACGAAGCCGACCGACAAGATAAATACGATTATTCCGCCGCAATAGTTATAGACAAACTCGATTTTTTACATAGACAGAGGTTTGATTTTGACGACCTTTACGACATTTTGAGCGTTCTCCGCTCCGAAAACGGCTGTCCGTGGGACAGAGCGCAGACAAAAGATTCGATAAGGATGAACACCATCGAAGAGGCTTACGAACTCGTCGACGCCGTGAAAAACGGCGACGAGGCGGGCATTATGGAAGAGGTCGGGGACGTTATTTTGCAGACCGTTTTTCAGATACTCTTCGCCGAGGACAGAGGCAGTTTTACCAAGCGTGACGCATTGAGTGCGATTTGTGAAAAGCTCATCTCACGCCACACGCACATCTTCGGTGCGGACAGAGCGGAAAAGGCGGACGACGCCCTCGCCGTTTGGGAAAAGAACAAGAAAATCGAAAAGGGCTACGCCTCGGGTGCGGAATACTTAAAAGCCGTACCGTCGAGTTTCCCCGCCCTGATGCGTGCCGAAAAGGTATCGAAGCGTGCGGCTAAATACAACCTCGATTTTAACGGCGCAGAACAGGTATTCGACAAGATATACGAAGAATGCGATAAAGTGCGCCGTGAAATGGGCGGCGACAGCGAAAAATTGAAGTCGGAATGTGGAGATTTGCTCTTTTTAGCGGCAGTTTTATGCCTTAAACTCGGCGTGGAATGTGAGGAAGCGCTCACTATATCGACTGAGAAATTCATAGACAGATTCACAAAGGTCGAAAGTGCGATAAAAGCCGACGGAAAGGAAATGAAATACCTTACCGCCGAAGAGATAGACGGTTACTACAATGAAGTTAAAAAGTCTGAAAATAGGTAATATCGTTACAAAAAACAACATATTTTTAGCTCCCCTCGCCGGCTTTTCCGATTTTGCCATGCGCTCGATATGTTTAAGTTACGGCGCAGGGCTTGCGTTTACCGAAATGGTGAGCTGCGAGGGGCTTTTATACAACAACGAAAACACTAACGACCTTCTCTACACCACCGACGACGAGAAGATAAAGTGCGCTCAGATATTCGGGAACGATCCCGATGTTATGAGAAGGGCGATAGAATTGCCTACGCTTGACAAATTCGACGTAATAGACGTCAATTTCGGCTGTCCGATGCCTAAGATATTCCAAAACGGCGAAGGCAGCGCACTTTTGGATAAGCCTCATTTAGCCCAAAAAATTATTTCGGAATTGAAAAAGAGCGGAAAGACGATAACCGCAAAGATGAGGATAGGCATAACGAGGGGCAATTACGTTACAGAGGACTTCGTAAAGGCTTTGGAGCAAGGCGGCGTCGACATGATAACCGTTCACGGCAGAACGAGAGATATGATATATTCGGGCGAGCCGAATTACGATGAGATATATAAGGCGAAGCGTGCGGTAAAAGTGCCCGTCATCGCAAACGGCGGGATTTTTTCGGTAGAGGACGCCGACAAAATGACAGACAATACGGGCGCAGACGGAATAATGCTCGCTCGGGGCGCATTAGAAAGACCGTGGCTCTTTTCGGAGCTTTGCGGAAAAGAGGTCGAGGTAGATAAGAAAAGTTTGATTTATCGACATATAGACCTACTTAACACGCATTTCGACGACAGCACTACGGCGGTTTTGTTCCGCAAACAGATATGCTTATACATTAAGGGCGAAGTCGGCAACGTAAAGCTTAAAGATAAAATTTTCAAGATGAAGAACACCGCCGACATAAAGACAGCCGTAGGCGAATTTTTCGACGGCAAGAGATAAAAAGCGTAACAAAAATTTTTCCTTTCGAGTATTATACCGATAGGAGAAATTTATATTGAGGATAAAGGTTTTTTCTTTCGACGAACAGATCTCGGGCGGCGATTTCGATTTGGCGGTAAACGGCTTTTTGCCTAAACCCGTGAGATATAAACGGGAACTGAGCGGAGAGAGCAACGTTTTAAAGGAACTTGCCGAACTTTCAAAAAACGTCGGTGCGGCTATCGTCTGCCCTTTCGACACCGATAATTACGGCATAATGAAGAAGTCCGCCGGCGTTTTTGAGGGCGGAAAACTGCTCGGGATAAGCGATATGAACGTCGCTTACGCCGATTCGCCGTATATGCCGTCGGCAAGCGGAAAGATATATTCCGTCGGCGGCGACAAATTCGCCCTTGCGATCGAGGACGACATGTATTCGTATGAAATATTGAAGGCTTACGCAATATGCGGGGCGGACGCCGTCATCTTCCTCAAAAAAAATCACGGCGAGATGGACGGAACGGTCATAAGGGCATTTTGCTATTCGCTCGGACTGTCCGCAATGTTCATCAGCCCCAAAACCCATTTCGCATTTAACTCAAAAGGGCAAAACGTTGAGCCTGACGGCGACGGCGTTTACGACCTTATTTCCGTCGCAGAATACAATTTAGAGATACGAAAGACAAAATTTACCAAATAAGCCCTTATATAAGTCGATAAACGCCATTTTTCGACAATGGGGCAAGGAGAAAATAAGATGTTCAACATAGTGCTTGTAGAGCCTGAAATACCCCAAAATACGGGCAACATTTCACGCACCTGCGCCGCAACGCACAGCGTGCTTCACCTCGTCCGTCCGCTCGGCTTCGAAATTTCCGACCGCACGCTTAAACGTGCCGGGCTCGATTATTGGCAATACCTCGACGTGAGATATTACGACAGCGTAGACGAGCTTTTCGATAAATATTTCAAGGGCGACAATTTCTATTTCCTCTCCACTAAGGGGCAGAAAACATATTCCGACGTAAAATTCAAAGACGGTGATTTTTTGTTTTTCGGAAAAGAGTCGCACGGGCTTCCCGAGCCGCTTTTAAAAAAGTATTACGACCATACTTTAAGGATACCCATGTGGCAGAATTTGCGAAGTTTAAACCTCTCAAACTCCGTTGCGCTTACCCTTTACGAAGCTTTAAGGCAGACAAACTTCGAGGGGCTTAACCCCGAAGGACACCTCACGGGGAGGCAAGATTGATGCACTACCATATAGGAAGAATGCTCATCGACGAGAATTTCAAAAAATCCGACCTCTGTCCCATGTGCCTTATCAAACTCAAAGTAGAAAGTCGGCTTGCGGAACAGTATCTCGGAGAGGGCGTAATGGAGGACGACACGAGGAAAGAGGTAAACAAGCTCGGCTTTTGTTTAAGGCATTTCGATATGCTCTATAAAATGCAATCTAAATTAGGGCTTGCGCTTCAAACCTTCACACGTCTTGCAACTATAAAAAAAGTTTTGGACGAGCCCAAAAGCCCTTCCGCCGCCAAAAAGCAAGCTCAAAAAATAAGAGAACTCGGAAAATCTTGCGTCGTCTGCAAATACTTAGATGAACATATGATAAGATATTATAAGACGGTTGCCGAGATATTCGGCGGCGAGCCGACTTTTAAAGAGAGAATAGATCAGACGAACGGCTTTTGTCTTGAACACTATTCCGGGCTGATCGAATATTCTTCTTATGCAGGTAAAAGTGCTGACGAATATTTAAAGCTACTATATCGTAAAGAAAAAGAGAGGCTCGACAAGCTCGGCGATAAACTTACCGAATTTTGTTCGAGGTTCGATTACAGAAACGCTTCCAAGCCCATAGGCGACGAAAAGACCGCTCTTCCCGAGTCGAGGGCGGCTATATACGGCTTGGACGAATAGAAAGAAAAACCGACGTGCGGCGAACGCAAAATTGCGTTCGCCGCTATTTTTTTCGGGCAAATAAAAAGATTTTTTAAAAAACCGTTGACAAATATATAAATATGTATTACAATATATTTGATAGATTATCTATCAATTTGATAGCTTGTATATTAAAGGAAAGAAAATGAAGCTCAAAGAGATCAAGCTCAACTTCATATCGGAAGAGGTAATACCCCTTTTCCTCGAAAAGCCGATTGCCGACATAACGGTAAAGGACATCGCCCAAAAAGTAGGTTTGGGCGAGGCGACGATATATCGCTATTTTTCCAAAAAACAAAATCTCGTAAAAGCCGTCGCCTTAAAGCTCCAATCTTCGGTTTACGAAAAATATTTCGATTTTTCGGCATATGTTACGGGCTATGACAAGATAAGCGCATTTTACGGCGGTTATCTCCGCATTTTTAAGGAAAAGAGAGAACTTTTCAGATTTTTGAATCAATTCGACGCATACTGTATTTCGGAAGAGCTCACCGACCTCGAAGCTTATTCGAGCGGGCTTGAAGAGTTTAAAAACGCCTATATCTCGGCATACGAGAACGGCATTAAAGACGGCTCCGTTCGCCCCGTCGACGATATAGACCTCTTCTACTACTCTTCCACACATTCGCTCCTTGAGCTTTGCAAAAAGCTGTCGTCTGAAAACGACATAGTTTTACAGGACAAGACGAGCGACAAAATCGGGGAAATATCGACTCTTGTCGGCATATTTTTATATCGCATTAAAGCGAAATAAGCGCCTATAAGTCGATTAAAGGCGAAGTCCGAACGCCTATATAAAAAAATAAGGGAGTGGAAATTGCATCGGACGGCAATTCCGATAAGAAAATGAAACGTTTATCCAAAAAGCAAATGATCATCTTTGCTATCGGTCAGCTCGGCTGGTCGATTTTAAGCGGCATTATAAGCGCATGGCTTGTAACCTTCTATTTGCCGACGTCTACCGACCTCGCCGAAAACGGCGCCGTTCAGTTCATTCAGCCCGGCATAATATTTTTAGGGCTTACCGTTCTCGGCATAATAACCGCTTTAAGCCGTATTTTCGACGCCGTGACCGATCCGCTCATTGCGTCTATGTCGGACAGAAGCACCAATAAGCGTGGCAGACGTATTCCGTTTATGCAATATGCGGCAGTTCCCCTCGCCATTGTAACCGTTCTTATATTCTGTGCGCCCGTCGAGGCAATAAGCGGTTGGAATATCGTTTGGATCTCCGTATTCATCGTGCTTTTCTACCTCTTTATGACAATGTACTGCACGCCGTATAACGCTCTTATTTCGGAATTCGGCAAGACGCAAGAGGACAGAATGTTCATATCCACCGCAATTTCTCTCACCTATTTTGCGGGAACGCTCTTCGCTTACACGCCGTTCGTATTTGCGGGCATAATAAGAGGCGCAGGCGTCAGCTATGTTTGGAGTTACAGAATTTGCTTTATCGTGCTTGCGGTAATTTCCACCGTTTGTCTGTTGCTTCCCACTTTCCTTTTAAACGAAAAAGAATTCGTAAACACCACGCCGACGAACTCAAATATGTTCAAATCGCTCGGCGCAACGTTTAAAAATAAAGATTTCCGTTCGTTCGTCGGCTCTGACATAATGTACTGGGTAGGTCTTACCCTCTTCCAGACGGGGCTTCCCTTCTACGTCAAAGTTTCCATGAATATCGACGAATCGTTCACCATGTATTTCCTCGGCGGAATGACCGTTTTATCGGCTTGTTTTTATCCGTTCGTGTCGAAGCTCGTAACAAAATTCGGCAAGAAAAAGCTCACGATCTGCGGCTTTTTGGGGCTTGCGCTCGCATACGTTATAACGTCCCTCATAGGCGTTTTGGGAACTGCCGAAAACCCCGGGCTTTTCGGGATCGGCTCCATCCCCGGCATCGTATTCGGCATTATAGTATGCGTTATTTCGGCTTTCCCGATGGCTCTTCTCGGAATTATTCCTCAATCTATCGTAGCCGACGTTGCGGAAGCCGACGGCTATAAGACGGGCGAAAACAGAGAGGGTATGTTCTTTGCGGCGAGAACGTTCGCAATGAAATTCGGTCAGTCGTTCGCAATGCTTATATTCACCTCGCTTGCGATAATAGGCACTACCCAACAAGCCAATTCCAACGATATTACCGCTTCCACGCTCGGCATGGTCATCGTCGGCATCGTTTCCGTAATATTCTGCGTACTCGGCGCCGTGATACTCGCTCTCTACAACGAAAAGGGAGTTATGAAAACCATCGAAGAAAACAAAAAGACGGAAGAAGCGCCCACCGTACAGGAATAACATAAAATGGATCTGAAATACACATTGC
>CACXDQ010000040.1 GCA_902766475.1 uncultured Eubacteriales bacterium | reverse complement strand
TGGTGGCAAAGTGGAAAATGGGGCGCTTTATCTTGGTGTTGCGTTCTGTATTTGCAATTCCCTTTTCGAGAGATTCTTCGATGCGTTCACTTCGTTCACTTACTCAGAATGACAAAAAAGGGGCAACGTTCGCTTACTCAGAATGACAAAAAGGAAATAGCGTTGGGGCTTAATTCAATGCGGAATTTGTAATGCGCAATGTGGAATTGAAAGGGCTGTCGCAAGTCGATTTTATCGACTTGCGACAGCCCCTTGTGTTTTATATGTTTTTTATCAAACTTTGAACTCTTCGTGGCGGTCGGGGTTGACGTATGCCGTCTTGTAGTCGGTATAAATTACCGCACCGGGCTTGGCTTGCGGCGGCTTTTTTACAAACTTCTTGAAAGTGTAGTCGACAGGCACTTTCGCCCCGTCTTTGGCGTCGCTGAAATAAGCGCATATCTCCGCCGCCGCCTCGATAACGTTGTCGGGTATGCCCTCGCCCTTAGTTTCTATTATGACGTGTGCGGAATGATAATTTTTAGTGTGCAGCCACAGGTCGTCTTTAAAGGCACGCCCCGTAAGGCGGTCGTTCTGAACGTTGTTCTTGCCGCATTTCACGGTGTAGCCGAAAACGTTGTAAACTCTGTACGGCGTTTCTTCCGTCCTCTTCTTGCGGAATTTGGGCGGCGGCGTTATGCCCGAAGATATAAGCTCTTCCTCTATGTCGTCGAAGTCGGAAATATAAGCCGCCTGACCTATTTCGAGAAGCACGCTTTGAAGGTAGGTAAGCTCCCTTTCGGTCTGTTCCTTTTGCGGAATTATAATTTCGAGCGTCCTCTTTTCCTTGGCGTATTTTTTGAAATATCTCTGTGCGTTCTGATTGGGTGAGAGGTTTTTGTCGAGGGCGATCTTCACGGGCTTGTTTTCGTCGTAATAGTTTTCCAAAACACATTCGCTCTCGCCGCCTTTCAATTTCCAAAGATTGGCGGTGATGAGTTCGCCCTTTAACCTCAGCGTTTCCGAGTCGCTCGCCGCAAGAATCTTTTCGCTCTCGCCCTGCAACTTCTTGCCGAGCTTTTTTATAAGCCCGTTCACCTTGTCGAAAAGCCCCTTTTGTTTGAGCGCAAACGCCTTGTCGCTCTCTTTTTTTGTGTAAAAATCGTCCGTGGCGTCGCTTATGAGATCGTAAAATTTCTTCTCGCCGCCGACGGTCTTGTAATCTGTTATATATACGTCTTTAAGCTTGCCTTCGCCGCACACGTTGGGGCGAATTTCGGGGTTTAAAATAAACTCTTTGAGCTTTTTCACGCCCTCTTCCGCGCTTTCAAACGGAAAGACGACGCTTGCCGCCTCGGCGGCGGACGGGTATGCAAGCCCCTTTATATTTTCGAATAAAAACTTCGGCGGCTCTTCACCGCTGTAAGATAAAAACCTCTCTTTAAGCCCCTCGTCGTCGAATATATCCGCTTTGTCCTGAGGTTTGGGAAGAGCGTATTTTGCGCCCGACAGCGTTACCCTCGTCGTTGCGACGTCGAGGGGCGCATTTTTAAGACAGCCCAAAATCACCCCGTTTTCGGTTAAAATGAGGTTGGAGTATTTTCCCATTATCTCGCAGTACATTATCTTTACTACGTTTTCACGGAAATCGTTCTTGCATGCGAACGTTATTCTGACGATCCTCTCAAAGCCGACGAGCTCGATCTTCTCTATCGTTGCGCCCAGAAGGTGCTTTCTTAAAAGCATACAGAAGTTCGGCGCAACTTTCGGGTTGGGCTTTTCCTTTGAAATAAACCCCACTCTGCAATTTTCGGCATTGGCGGACAGAACGAGCGTTCTGCTCCCCACCTTCGAGTAGGTGAGAAGATACACGTCGTCCTTGTCGGGCTGAGATACTCTGTTTATCTTTGCGCCCCGAAGTATTCCGTCAAGCTCAGCGGCTGTATGGTATAGCGTAAAAGCGTCTTGCATGATTATATTATACCTTAAAACTCACTAAAAGTAAAATTTAAAGAAGTAAAAAATTGCAAATATAAAAAATTTGTGGTACAATATAGT
>CACXDQ010000039.1 GCA_902766475.1 uncultured Eubacteriales bacterium | reverse complement strand
ATTTTTATCGCCGAGATAATAAGCGAGCTTGGCTTGCCGCCGTGGAAACATAGATAAAACACTTGACAAAAGCCGTCCGCTTTGGTAAAATAAAATCAAGGAATAAATTTTTAGGAGGAACAATTTTTATGAGCAAATATGTATGCCCGATTTGCGGATACGTCCACGAAGGCGACAGCGCACCCGAGGTTTGTCCTATATGTAAATGCCCCGGTGAAAAATTCACCGTTCAAAACGATGAAATGACTTGGGCTGCCGAACACGTCGTAGGCGTTGCCAAAGACGTTGACGAGGAGATCAAGAAAGGTCTTAGGATGGACTTTAACGGCGAATGCAGCGAAGTGGGTATGTATCTCGCAATGTCGAGGGTGGCTTTCAGAGAGGGCTATCCCGAAATAGGTCTTTATTTTGAAAAGGCGGCTTTTGAAGAGGCTGAACACGCCGCAAAGTATGCCGAACTTCTCGGTGAAGTGCTTACCGATTCTACTGAAAAGAACCTCAAAATGAGGGTAGACGCCGAAAACGGCGCAACGGCAGGGAAAACGGCGCTTGCAAAGAAGGCTAAGGCATTAAATCTCGACGCTATCCACGACACCGTTCACGAAATGGCTCGTGACGAAGCTCGCCACGGCAAAGCGTTCAAAGGTCTTTTGGACAGATATTTCAAGAAATAAAAAAGTGTAAAAAAAGTTGCCTGACAAAGGCAACTTTTTTTATGCGAAGCGGGGCAATTTTGCCCCGCTTCGCTTATTTCTATTGAGATTTTTATTTGTTTCGCTCGAAAATTTTTACGTAAACAAAATCGTACAATTTGGTTATAAGTTTCATTGCCGCAGATGAAAGCTTTGCCGTCAATCTATGCAGAGTTTCTTTATATAATGCGGCTAATGCAAATCCGACGACAAACATAAAAATTCCGCATAAAATAAGCCAAATTATAGCTAAGTTTTCTCCGAAATTTTCAAGAACGTAATTGTAATACGCAACCCTTGTTATCGACCTCAATAAATAGTTTTCGTGTATGACGTAGACAAACAAAGATAAGCCGCTCAAATACGAAATAAATTTACTGTTAAATTTCATTGCGGCAAAGCAATTGAAAAGAGCGATAAGCGGGACAAGCAGTAAGGGCGAATTCATAGAAGTAAATGAAAATCTCCCGAAGAAAGATATTTTTTTAGCTAACAGCATAAACCCGAAATAGCAGACGTAGAAGAAAAGCATTGAAATTATAAAAACAATGAAATTTTTCTTTTTGCTTTCAAAAATTTTGGGCGTGTACCATTTGAGATAAGTTATTATTATCAAAATGTGGAAAAATGACAAAAGAGTCGAGCCGATAATTCCTATACCAACTATGCCGAGGCAACCGTAAGCGACCGCAAAGAAAAGTATAAAGGCGAAATGCACCTTTTGAGGTAACTGCCTTAACCCTTTTATCGCTATCGGTGCGGTTATGTAAAACACGACGTAGCACGGAACAAACCAATTCATCGCAAACAAATCGGGAAGTATTTGGTGAACGATAGTCTTTAAATCGAGCGATTGCCCCGACAATAGAAATATCATAAGAATACAAATTGAAATCAACGTCGAATCAAACAACAGGTTGACCGTTTTTTCCGTTCTCGTTCTGTCCTTGTCGGCTAAGAAAAAACACGAACAGGTAACGAATAAAATATTTCCAAACTGTCCGAAAGGCGACATTGCAACTGAAACGGCATTCCAGAAATTAAAACTCGGAAAATCGTAAACCCCTCGCAAAGTCTGATTGGCGTGAGAGATACATATAAGCAATATCGCAATAATTTTGAGAAGATCTATTCCCGATTTTCTCAACGGCTTTTGTACTTCGAGTATCTTTTCTTGCATAAAAAACTCCTTTTCTACTATACTATGTAGGTAAAACTACATAATATTATAGCAACAAACGTAAGTTTTTGCAAGCAAATAGGTAGGTAAAACTACATAAATTTATTATATCATATTGTTAAACTTGATGTGTAGTTAAAACTACATAGGAGAGTTTAATATGAACGTAAATCAAGCGGTCGCAAAGAGGGTAAGGGGCTTACTGAAAGAAAAGGGGATAACGCAATACAGATTGGAACAGAAATCGGGAATTTTACACGGAAGTATGGCGTGCATAATGAACGGAAGAAACAAGACGGTAACGCTCAGCACGATATATATGATAGCGAGAGGTTTCGATATAAGCATAATAGATTTTTTAAACGACGAATTGTTTTTGTCCGACGAAATAGAATTTGAGTAAAGTGCGTAAAAAAATATGTGCAAATTATATTATTTGCCTTTTATAAATTGACTTTTGCATTAAAAGAGCTTATACTATATAAGCAATAATAAAATTTCAATTTGTTTTTACACCGCCGAGGGTTTTATGGCGGCTTACTTACCCGTATCTTACAAGGTTTATGTTTGGTCGGGCGACAGGAGAAAGTATTTTTTATGAGAAAAGAAAGCGATTCCATAGGTGTTTTGGACGTTCCCGACGATGCGTATTACGGCGTGCAGACGTTGAGAGGCTATGAAAATTTCCGCATAAGCGGCAGGACGATGAACGGTGCGTTTATCAAAAACATTGCGAGGATAAAAAAGGTCGCCGCCATCGTAAACGGCAAATACGGCTATCTCGATCAAGCTACGGCTAACGCCATCGTAAAGGCGAGCGAGGAAGTTATAAGCGGCAAGCTCGACGGCGAATTTATTACCGACGCCATTCAAGGCGGTGCCGGTACGACGGTAAATATGAACGTAAACGAGGTCATCGCCAACCGTGCTACCGAATTTCTCGGCGGCAAAAAGGGCGAATACCTTTGCCATCCGAACGACCACGTCAACAAATCTCAATCGACCAACGACGTAATTCCGACGGCGGGTAAAATTACCGTCTTGGAGCTTTCAAAAACTCTTTTGAAAAATCTCGACGAGCTTATAGGTGCGCTTTCCGCAAAAGCCGAGGAGTTCGACGATATTATAAAAATGGGCAGAACTCAGCTCGAGGACGCAGTTCCCATAAGGCTCGGACAGGAATTTCACGCCTACGCTTCCGTCTTGAAGAGAGATCACAAGAGGATAAGAGAACATCTTTCGGAAATGAAAGTCATAAACTTAGGCGGAACGGCGATAGGTACGGCGGTAAACGTCGGGCACGAATATTTAACTCATATCGCCCTCGCCCTTTCGGCTGAATGCGGCGAAGAGCTTACCAAGGCAAACGACCTCATCGACGCAACGCAAAACCTTGACGGTTTCGTCGTCGTGTCGGGCGCACTTAAAGCGCTTGCCGTCGACCTCTCTAAGATATGTAACGATCTAAGGCTTATGTCGAGCGGACCTAAGACGGGCTTGGGCGAGATAACTTTGCCGGCAAAGCAGAACGGCTCGTCGATAATGCCGGGCAAAGT
>CACXDQ010000038.1 GCA_902766475.1 uncultured Eubacteriales bacterium | reverse complement strand
TCCGTCACGGGGAATATACTCTCTGCGGACGGGTTTTTGATCCTTAGTCCTCGTTTTGTCTTTATTTTCGTAAACTCTCGGTTGTTGGCTCGGAAGTTTAACGAGATCGGGATCTTCGCCCCTCGCTATGGCCTCCTGTCTTTTCTTTTCGAGTATCTTTGCCCTCGCCTCGGCAAGAGCCCTTGCCTGCGCCTCTTCGACGGCACGTTTTCTCGCCTCTTTCTTAGACTTTTCGTCCATTTCGGGAGCGGGTTGCTCTTCTTTCTTTTCTTCCTTAGGCTGTTCTACGGGCTGAGCGTCAACCGTTTCGGCCTTTTCATCTGTCGGCTCGGTCTTAACCTCGGCAACTTCTTCGGTTTTTTCAGCTTTTTTAGTGGATTTTTTCGTCTTGGATGGCTTCGGCTGTTCCTCCGGGGCAGATTCCGCATTGACAACCGTTTCCGTCTTTTCAACGGCTTCTTCCGCCGTCGGCTTAACGACCTCTTCAATAACGACGTTTTCCTCTTCGGACGTTACAGTTTCGGCGGCGATCTCCGCCTCTTTGCGTGCTTCTTCGGCAGCCTTCAATGCCTTTTCCTTAGCGATTATCTTCTTATTTATACTGATAGCGAGCGACTTCGACTCTTTAACACGGGCAAGCAAATCGCCTATCTCGCCGCTTATAGAATTGATTTTCTTTAAATTCTTTAAACTGTCTTCTCTCTTTTCTTCCATACTATACCTTATGGCCTCCCGAATATTCTGTAAAATCCTGCTCGGAATTTGCAATAATAGCGCTCGCTAAATTTTCATCCGTAATGGCGGCGAGCTTGCAATTTTCTCTTCCCGTCAACTCTTCGAGCGTAAACGTCTTTGTGATCAGCATTGGGCAGCCAAAACTGTTTTTGAGTTTTTCGCCCTCTCTGACGGCGTTTGCCGCACCGCTTTTACACAAAATCAACAGATACACTCTTGTTTTCAACGTGTAAATAGCATTTATGCCTATCTTTAAGTTTCCCGATTTTATCGCAAAACCAAGATAGCTGAAAACCTTATTCTTGCTTTCCAAGTAAGTCCTCCTCGAGCGTGAGGTAAATCTCTTGCGGAACGGCTTCTCCGAAAGCTCTGTCGAGCATCTTTGCCTTTTTGAGCTTTTTCATACAGTCCGGCTTGCCGCAAATATATGCGCCTCTGCCGTTAGCCTTTCCTGTTTTGTCGATAGTAAAATTTCCGTCTTTGGATCTGACTATCCTTATCAGTTCCTTTTTGGGAAATTCGTTTCGACAAGAAATACAAGTTCTCATCGGAATGTTTTTTTCAGCCATAAAATCTCCTTATATTAAGGATAATATTTTATTCTTCGGTTTCCTCTCCGAATTCTTCTTCCATATCCGCTTCGGCAGCCTTGCGAGCTTCTTCCTCGATGCGTGCCTTGCTTTCGCTCTTGACGTCTATCTTCCAGCCTGTAAGCTTGGCGGCGAGCCTTGCGTTCTGACCGTCTTTACCGATGGCAAGCGACAATTTATCGTCGGGAACGACGACCCTTGCGACCTTCTCTCCCTCGATAGCGCTTACCTTAAGCACCTTTGCGGGCGATAAAGCCTTTGCGATATATTCGAGCGGATCTTCGCTCCACAAAATAATATCTATCTTTTCGCCGTTTAGCTCTTTGACGACCTCGTTTACCCTCATGCCCTTGTTGCCGACGCATGCGCCGAGTGCGTCGACGTTGGGATCGTTGCTTACGATGGCGATCTTCGTTCTCTGTCCCGCCTCACGGGTAACGCCCTTTACGGTAATTACGCCCTGGCTGATTTCGGGAACGACGTTCTCAAACAATCTCTTGACAAGACCCGGGGCGGTACGGGAAACGAGTATCTGAGCGTTTTTGCCGGCATTTCTCACCTTTTTGATATATACCATGAGCTTGTCGTTTACATTGTACTTTTCGCCGGGCACCTGATCTTGCGGAAGCATCAACGCCTCTATCTCGCCTGCGCCTATCTCGACGTAAACGTTTCTGTCCTCAACCCTTCTTACGGTACACATTCTGATTTCGTCCTCGGTGTCCTCGAACTGAGCGAGAGTATGATCCCTCTCGGTTTCACGGAGTTTTTGAAGAATTATCTGCCTTGCCGTCTGAGCGGCGATACGGCTGAAATTTTTGGGAACAAATTCATTTTTGACCTGATCTCCGACCTTATAAGATTTCTTTATTTCCCTTGCCTCTTCGAGAGAGATCTCCTTTTCGGGATCGGTAACCTCTTCTACGACCGTCCTCACGGCATAGAACTTAACCGAATTTTTCTCGGGATCCATATCGATGACGACGTCTCTTGCGTCGTCGGTATTTTTTCTGTATGCGTTTATCAAAGCCGTTCTTATGGCGTCGATAAGCAGTTCGGGTTTTATGCCTTTCTCGATCTCAAAATCTTCGATGGCTTGGAAAAAATCCTTATTTACCATTTTATAACCTCCTCATGAAAACCGCAAAACATTTTGCGGCGTTTGTATAAATCAGTCGAAAACGACCGTTTCGTTAATTTTAGCTATTCTTGAAAGCGGCAAGACAAACTCGTTTTCGCCGTCTTTTAAGGTAACGTTTTTGCCGTCGTAACCGACGAGCGTACATTCAAAAAATTTCTTGCCCTTAATGGGTGCGTAGAGCTTCACTTCGACATCGCAGCCGAGATGTCTTTCAAAATCTCTGTCGGTTTTAAAAGGTCTGTCAAGACCGGGACTCGATACGTTTAAAGTATAAGCCGCACCGCCCGAAATATCCGCCTCGTCCAACACGGGATCTATCGCATTGTGAAATTTTTCGCAAGTGTCGAGGTCTACCCCGTCGTCGGTGTCGATATAGAACGTAACGTATGGGTTTTTGGTAACCTTAGCCTCGATCTCAACTATTTCTATACCCATTTCATCGGCGATGGCGGCGACAGCCGACCTTATTTCGTCAACGCTTTTGAACTTCATCTTGCCTCCGCATAAAAATTTGAGAGCGGTAAGCCCGCTCTCAATACAAGTAAATCATATTCAGCATATTCATTTTAACATATTTTTATGTTTTTAGCAAGCGTTTACACTCAAATAGGCAAACTTTTTTTGATAAAAATGAGTTCCAAAAAGAGTTTTGCCGTTGCGTGGGCGTCAGACATCGCTCTGTGATGCAAAAACTCGATATTGAAATATCCGCAGACGGTATTGAGCTTATGATTTTTAAGCCTCGGTAAGATCTCCTTGGAAAGTGCAAGGGTGTCTATTCCGTCGTTAGTAAAAACGTAACCGCTGTCCTTCGCCATGTATTTTATAAACTTATAGTCAAACTCTATATTGTGCGCAACGATACAACTGCCGTAACAAAATTTGAAAAAGTCGGGCAAAACATCGTTGAACGTGGGTTTATCCGCCACCATTTCGTCGTCTATGCCCGTAAGCTCGGTTATCTCTCTGCTTATCGGCATCTTCGGGTTGATGAGCGTAGTAAACTTTTCGGTTATCTTCCCGTTCTCTATCTTGACGGCGCCTATCTCGGTTATCTTATCGCCCGAAAGATAGCTGACGCCCGTCGTTTCTATATCCACGACGACGAACGACTTGCCTTTAAGACATTCGGGAATATCCCTCTTTTCCTCAAATAAAAACTCTTGCGAAAGCTCGATAAGCGGCTCCGGCTTCACGACGTAATAATCGTCCGGCACCTTTTTTGAAGGTCTTTCTTCGGGTTTGAAATCCGACGGGAAAACGCAATAGGAAACGTCTTTTATGAGATAGCTCAAAGAACCGTTGAAAAGCTCGAGCTCTCCCTTCGTCAAAATTTCCGTCCCTACTTGCAGTTTATCTATCTTCTTTTCCTTCTCCTTGGTCATAAAAATCTTGCCGGAGATCTTGCCTGTCGTGTCGTCTATTTCCACGACGTAAAACGGTTTGCCCGTCTTTGTCGTCTTTTGATTTATCGCCGTAATTTTGCCGGCAAATGAAACGCTCCCCGAAGCAAGCGGACTGTCCGCTATGTAAATAGCTTCCGAATCGAGATTTTGCCCCCATAGTTTAACGGGGTCCTTAACGTGCAACACTCTGCACTTTATCGTTTCGTAGTCGGCTGAATTGACCTTCTCTTTAAGTACGGCGGCATTTGAAACGGACTTCCCCGTACTCTTTATCTCGCCGTAAAAGAAGTTGCAAAAATTGTCCTCGAGATATGAAGAAATATTGTCTAAAACGCCGTTTTTTACAAAGTATTCACACACGTCGTCGTCGGCGTAAACGGTGTAAGAAACCATTCCGTTTTCGCCCGAAAATACGGTTATCTCATCGCCGTTCACGGAATAGGCAATCGACTTGAAATTTTCTTCGATACATGCGATTATCTTTCTCGACACGAGTTCTCTGTCGGCAACGAGCTTTGAAAAAGTAAGGACAACCGACGAAAACCTCGACGGAAGTTTGCTTTGTATATAGTTTTTTACCTTGACGGAAACTTCATCTGAAACGGCTCTGTCGTTCACGAAATCGAATTTTGCCGTTCCGTCTTTTCCGAGGGTTATCTCCGTAAGCTTCACCCTCGATATGCTCTCGTCGATATTTCTTATGGCGTCTATAACTTCATTTGTTGACAATGTCTTGTAATTCCTTTAAAAATTCTTTTTCGGCGTCCTCGAATTTTACCTTTTTATATACTTTGCCTTGTTTGAAAAAGGCGCAGACTCCGCCTCCGCCCGCAATGCCGAGATCGCAGTCCGCCGATTCTCCGGGGCCGTTCACGACGCACCCCATAACGGCGATTTTAAGCGGTTTTGTAATGCCCGCCGTAAGCTCTTCCACTCGCTTGGCAAGCCCTATACTGTCGTATTCAGTCCTTCCGCAAGTAGGGCAAGAGATAACTTCGACGAAATTTTTATCCAAGCCGACGCTCCTCAATATCCTTTTTGCGGCGTAAATTTCCTCTGTTGGATCTGCCGTGAGCGAAACCCTTATCGTGTCGCCTATACCGTCGAGCAATAGCGAGCCGATGCCGATACTGCTCTTGACGATACCCATATCGCATGTCCCGGCTTCGGTAACGCCGACGTGAAGGGGGTAATTTGTCTTTTCGCTCAGATATCTGTATGTTTTAACCGTCAGAGGAACGCTGCTCGCCTTTGCCGAAATAACGATGTTTTCCACGCCGAATTTTTCCAAAACTGCAACGTTTTTAAGCGCGCTTTCGGCGAGCGAAATTTCATTTTTTCCGTATTTTTCGAGAAGGCTTTTTTCAACGCTTCCGCTGTTAGAGCCGACTCTTACGGCAACGCCGTTTTGCTTTAATGCCCTCGCAACTTCCGCAACCTTGTCGTCGCCGCCGATATTTCCGGGGTTTATCCTTATCTTATCCACCCCGCCGTCTATCGCCGTCAATGCGTATTTATAGTTGAAATGAATGTCGGCTACAAGCGGAATACTTATTTTTTTCTTGATCTCTTTTAATGCAAGAGCGTCGTCCTCGTCTTTTACCGAAACTCTTATAACGTCGCAACCTATCGAAGATAATTGCTCGATTTTTGAAACGCAGTCGTCCACCCTCGAAGTCTTGATGTTGAGCATCGACTGGATAGCGATTTTATTGCCGCCGCCGATACTCACGTTACCTATTTTAACTTCTCTGCTCATCTTAGACCTTTTCATTGAGATTATAAATTATTTTAAGACCGTTGAGCGTCAACATTCTGTCGACGACGTCTATACAGTCGACCTCTTTGAATATGATGCCGGACATGCCGCCCGTAGCGATAACCTTTACGTCATCTCGTCCGAGTTCTTTCTTTATATTTGCGACAATGTTGCTTACAAGCCCGGCAAAGCCGTAAATGATCCCCGCTTGCATACAGTTTACGGTATTTTTGGCAATGACGGACGGCGGTTTTTCAAGCTCTATCGCCGGAAGGCTTGCGGTGTTGTTTACGAGCGAATCGAGCGAGCCCTTAATGCCCGGTGCAATCACGGCGCCTATAAGTTCGCTCTTTTCGTTGATAATATCAAAAGTCGTCGCAGTGCCGAAGTCGATACAGATCAAAGGCTGTCCTTTTCCGCCGTATTTTTTTATAGCGGAAACGCTGTCGACTATTATATCCGAGCCTACCTCCCTCGAATTATCCACACGAACGTTCAGCCCCGTCTTTATCCCGGGGCCGACTATGAGCGGCTTATGTCCGAGATAATCTCGACACATGTGTTCCATTGTATAATTCAACGACGGAATGACTGACGACATAATTACGCCGTCTATATTAGGCAAAGAAATTTCAGCCGCCTTTAATAGATCCCGAACGACTACGCCGTATTCGTCGGCGGTGGATATCCTGTGTGAATTCACCCTGAAACTCGCTTTGAGCGTATCGCCGTCAAAGACGGCGTATTTTATATTTGTGTTACCGATATCTATACAAAAAATCATATTAAAAACCTTTGTCAACGGCTTTGATTATTCTGTAAATCGCCGGAGCAAATAATAGATTCAAGCCGAATTCAACAAAGAAATTCCACGTTACGACAATAACGAGAATG
>CACXDQ010000037.1 GCA_902766475.1 uncultured Eubacteriales bacterium | reverse complement strand
CGCTAAGGATATGACGATAGGCTATACAAACGGCAGAGTTCTTATCGGAAACAACGCTTACGATCCCGTCGTAAACGTTTACGGCGAAAAGTTTACGGGCTTTGATTCGGGCAAAGTAAATCTCGAATTTATTGCGGAAAACGCTTCCGTAGGCGCTCAATATCACATTTATTCCGTTTGCGGACAGCTCACCAACAGCTTGTACGACTACGTCAGCCCGACTATAGTTACCACCGGCAATTACGGCGGCGTCGTTACTCTCGGCTCTACCTATTATATAGAAAGCGCTATCGCCGCAGACGTTCTTGCGCCTACCGTTGATTTCACGCTTACGGTAACTTCTCCCGACGGCTCCGTCGCAAAGGATGCAAGCGGCGTGCTTTTGGATAAAGTAGATCCCTCCGTCGGATATTACCTCATCTGCGATTCTTACGGCGAATACAAAGTAAGCTATAACGCCAAAGAGAGCGGCGTCGCTTACCCCAACGAGGACGTTTCTTTCTATACGGTAACCATTATAGATGAAACCGCACCCGTCGCTACTATAAAATCGGTATCGTCTAAGGTCAAAGTGGGCGCTACGGTATACGTTCCGTCCTATACGGTAAAAGACGACATTACGCCGAGCGATAAGATAATAGTCGAGATAGGCTATCGTGATCCTTACGGCAGATTCAGATCGCTCAAAGAAAAGGGCTTCGTCTGCTCGGTTGCAGGTAAATACGAACTCCGCTTCTTCATCATGGACGAGGCGGGCAACAGTGTAATGTATAATTACACCATCGAAGCCGTGTGATAAGGAGAGAAAATAATGAAAAAAGCGATTAAAAACATTCTTGTCTTTTCCGCAGCCGCAATAATGGCTTTCGGCGCCGCCGCTTGCGGCGCTACCAATACTGGCTCAGACTCGACGACAGAGCCGAGTTCGGGTCAGCAAGGCGGCGGAACGGCTTATACCGCCGAAACAGAACACTTTGCGAAAGGCACGCTCCACGAGAAAAACGTCAAGGAAAACGAATCGAGAATTTTCGTTCAGCAGCAGAAGTCCGACTATAAGATAATCGTAGAGGACAACGCCCACGCAAAGACCGCAGCCGATTTTTTGAAAAAACAGATCAAGGCGGCTACGGGCTGTGAATTGAAGTCTGAAATATACCTCATCGGTATGGAGGACGAATGGACGAGCGAGGACAAATACATCGTCTTAAACTGCGTCGATCTCTTTGAGGCGGCGGAGCTTGAAATGCCAGATAAAGACCTCGGCGCAAGCGGATATTATTTAAAGACTGTCGGCAACACGGTATTTATAATGTCCCCCGACAGATACGGCTATCAGATGGGCGCTATAAGCTTTCTCGAACAGACGCTCGGCTACGATATGTATTTTGAGGACTGCGTTTCGTTCGATAAGACGGGCGAAACCATTCCCGATATGGAAATAATCGAAAAACCCGATTACGACTATCGTGAGCCGTCCAACAAATCTGCGTTCAACTACTATTACGGTCAGGGTTTCAATATATCCTATTTAAATCAGATGTATATCCCCGTCCGTGAAAACGTTGCGGAAGGCGAGGTTGCGACGAGAAGACCGGAATCTGTCCACAACGCATACAACTTCCTTCCCCCCGAAAGATTTTTCGCATCTCACCCGAAGTGGTTCTACGATCCGTATAACAGATCGGCTCAACAGCTTTGCTACACCGCTCACGGCGACGAGGAAGAATACAGGCTCATGGTAGAGGAGGTTGCCCGTTGGATGATCGTCAACATCGACGAAAACCCCGAACACGACGCCATAACCCTTACCCACCTCGATAACGCCGCCGCTTGTACTTGCGAGGCTTGTAAAGCGGCTGTAAAAAAATACGGCGCTATCTCTTCCACTATAATAATGTTCTTAAACGACGTCGACGACATAGTTCAGAATTATCTTAAAGAGCAGGCGGAACTAAACGGCACAAAGCAGAGAAAGATGATAATTCTCTTCTTCGCTTACCACGCCACTAAAGATTCACCGACGGTAAGAGATAGCAGCGGAGAATTCCACCCCACTTACGATGAAGTCGTGATGAACAAAAACGTCGGCGTATTCGTCGCACCTATCGAGTCTTATTATTCTCACTCCTTCTACGAGGACATAAACCTCGATTACGGCGAGGCGAACAACCTCATTTCATGGGGCTGTCTTACCGACAATTTGTACCTCTGGCTTTACGAAACGCATTTCACCAACTATTTCCACCCATACAATTCGTGGGATTCGGTTGTGGAAACTTACCGTTTCGGGCTTGAAAACAACGCCGTGTTCGTATGGAACGAAGGTCAGCACAATCAGACCTCTCCCACATGCTTTTCCATATTGAAACAATATACGGACGCAAAGGCGCTTATCGACGTAAACGTAAATTACGCCGATATAGAAGAGAAATTCTTCAGAAACTACTTCGGTTCGGCTTACGAGCCTATGTACACCTTCTTCAAGGAACTTGAAAGCCATCTCGAATACGTAGAGGACAATTTCAGCGCCGTATCCGGAAGGCTCAACGCCGATATGGCGAAAAAGGAATATTTCGGACCCAAGCTCATCGATCACTGGTTGGAGCTCATAGACGACGCATATGCGGCTATAGAGAAATACAGATCGGTAGATCCCGCAACTTATGAAATGCTCCGTAGACACATACTTATCGAGAGTCTTTTCCCGAGGTATTTCAAACTCATGCTCTATCCGTACAACTATTCCAACGACGAGTTGCAGGCGGAAAGAAAGGCTTTTGCGGACGATAATAATTACGTCGGCAACAGTCAGGAAAGAGAAAGCGGCGGACTGAACATGCTCTTCGCTTCTTGGGGCTTTTAAGCTTTGCAGGAGGAAATGATATGAAAAAACCCATTAAAAATATAGCAAGACGGGGCGCACTGTGTGCGCTTACCGCCGCAATGGTATCTTTTTCGGCTTTTGCGCTCGCTTCGTGCAATCAGAATTCGTCTGTAACCCCCGGCACCGGCGAAAGCATTGAAACTTCCGACGTTTCGGTTGCGGAGAGCGTTGCGTTCAGAAAACACGATTATTCCGTATCGAGATTCAAGAGGATAAGCCTCGCCGTCGAACTTGAACTGGCGGGCGTCGCCGACGCAGACGTAACTTGGTCTGTTTCGGACGACAGTATCGCTACGGTAAGTGCGGACGGAATGGTCGAGGGCGTAAAAGAGGGCAAAACGGTCGTTACCGCTACGGCGGGCGACGCAAAGGCGACGTGTAACGTTACGGTTACCGCCACCGAAAGCGTTCCCACGATAACATTCGACGACGGAACGTATATTCCCCTCTTGGTCGGCAGATCTTACACGACCGCCGCTCCGAGAGTGTTTATCGACGGTGTGGAATTCGACGCCTCGGAGATAGATTGGGAGAACGACGTTGAGGTAAGCGCAGTTTCTCTCGACGTTAAAGATAGCGGTGCGGCAACCATTACCGCAATCGCAGAGGGCAGAGCGGAAATAATAGTTTCCGCAACCGTCAGAGGCATGAAAGCCTATGAAAAAATAATAGTAAACGTATTGCCTAACGGCGTTATATTCGACGCCGCGGGAAACGGCGTCGTACCATCCGACAACGGATATACGGTAAGCCTCAAAGCCGTTGAAAAGGCGGCGGGCGACGGCACTAACGTTTGCCTTCCCGACGTCGTGGCTATATATGAAGGAAACGAACTCGACGTAAAATTCAAGTGGGCTTCGGACAATGAAAGCGTCGCCACGGTGTCGCAAAGCGGCAAGATAACCGCCGTCACGGCGGGCAACGCAGTAGTTAGCGGCACAATAGAATACGAAGATAAGACGTACAGCGTCAACTTCAACGTAAACGTTTCGCAGACCGAAACGGAAAAAGGCGAGGACGAATTTATCGCTTTGAACCGTTCCAAGGGCGTCACGATAAATGCCGTAGACGCAACCGAAAACGCAGTTGAAGTAGAGGTGAACGGCAACGTAGTAAGCGGTGCGGTATCTTCAAATAACGGCAAAATAACAATTTCGAAAGAGGCGTTTAGCGGCGTTTACGACAAGAGAGTAAAGGCAAGCGTAACCGTCAAGACGGACAAGAGAGTGTATTTCTTCGACGCACAGGTCGTCGACTATGCTATCGCCACCCTCGACGAGTTCAAGGCTTGGTGGAACAACCCCGTATGGACGACGGGATCGGGCGAACCTCCCGTTATAAATCATTACGTCGTTCTCGAAAACGATATCGACGCAAGGAGCTATTCTCCGGCGGGTATCCAAGCAAACGAGTTCCAAGGCGTGATAGACGGTCAGGGACACGCAATAATCGGGCTTCCCGCACAGTGGAACGGTGTATTCTATATTATCGGTGAAAACGCAGTCATAAAAGATTTGTCGATTATCGGCGGCAAACTTTCGAGCGGCAGCGATATGTTCGTAGGGCACCAGCTTAAAGGCACGCTCGAAAACTGTTATTTCGACTTCTTAGGCGGCGTCGGCCCCGGACAGTTCACCCACGCCGGCTTTGCAAACTTCATTACTTCGACGGCTATAATCAATAACGTCGTTTACGTTGTCCACGACAGATCGGGCGACCACTCGGGTATCGGCGGCATCGCCAACGTGTATGAAAACGGCGCTCAGATAAGCAATTTCTACGTCATAAACGACGACAGCGACGGAAACGAATTGAAGGGCAATGCGTCGAGGGATATATCCGGCGCCGAACTCTATTCTTCCGTAGACGAGATGTATGAAGATCTCGGCGGCGTTCCCGAAGGCTTCGGCAGCGGCTGGACGCTTCTCGGCGGCAAGCTCGTTACAACTGAGATAGCGGCGCAAATTTACGGCGAGATCTACGGCGGCGGCGAGCTTACGATAGCTTTGCAGACCGAAAATTTGAGAGCGGGCGAAAGGTTCGACCTCAGCGCTAAGATAGACGGAGTTGCCGTCAATAACGCAATTTGGGTGATAGACGGCTTAAATGCGAGCCAATACGTTTTGGACGGCGACCACCTCACCGTAACCGACGAAAATGCGGTAGGTAAGCAGATCACGATCAAGGCGGTTTACTACGCCGGCGGCGTGTACTATAAAGCTTCGGCGGAAAAGACGCTCTTGGTAAGCGACCTTCTCATTCGTTCGAGGGCGAACAACACAGTCGACCTCGACTACGATTTGCAGATAATAAACGGCGCCGTGTCGACCGCAAGCACGGCAAATATCGACCTTTCCGAAATATATAATAAGATAAACGGCAAGGATATCGAGATAACGTGCAATTACGAAGTTATTTATTCCGGCAAAGTTACCTCTTCCACGGTAAGCGTTTCTCTTGAAAAGTTCGACAAGTTCGACAGCGGCAATAAGGAATTTGAGATCATTTACAGCGACGGAAATAATGCCTATGCTATAACCGTTCCCGTCGTCATCGTAAAGGACGAAACGTTCGAGATAAATTCTACGGTAATTCCCAAGGACAACAATGCGACCGTAACTTTGAGTTCGATACTCAATTCTTACCCGACGGCGACGTTCAATTTGACGAGCGACCTCGATATGAACGGCGGATTTTTCAACGTCGTCAACAACTTCAAAGGCACGCTCGACGGCAACGGCCACACGATAAAGAACGTCGTTTTGAGCTACAACCTTGCGTCTAACAACTACAACCCCGTATTTATCGACGTAAACGAGGGCACGATCAAAAATATCGGATTCGTCGTAAACGATTACGATTTCCATATCGGCAACAGAACGAGAGGTATCGTCTACAACAACAAGGGCACTATCTCCAACGTGTTCGTTGAAATTGCGATAAATACCGAACTCAATAACGAAACTGTCGAGGACGGTAGCTGGAAACACAGATACAGAAAGGACAACGAGAGTTACGAAGCGGAAAATTACGCCAACACGGGTGCGCTCGGCTATTATAACAGCGGCAGAATAGAAAACGTCATCGTAAGCGTAAAGGCGAGCGACGT
>CACXDQ010000036.1 GCA_902766475.1 uncultured Eubacteriales bacterium | reverse complement strand
TCGCAACATTGCCGAGGGGACCCCTTTAGGGGTTTCGGCAAATTCCCATCGCCCGCTCCATCTACACGATACGAAACTGCTATCGTGCGCAAAAACTCCTGTTTTTACAGGAGTTTTTGCTTGTCAATTAAAATTTTAGGGAACGACCTCGCTTGTTTGCACGTTCACGACGGCAGAAACAAACAGGACAGGCACATTACTCCCTTCTCGGGAGAGGTCGATTGGAACGGTTTTACAAGAGGTTTAAAAGAAATAGGTTTTAAAGGTTGTATTTCGCTCGAGACGGCAATCAGTGCGTCAACTCCCGAGCCGATGAAAGGGCAAATGGAGATCGCTCTTTCAGGTATTGCGAAATATATTGCGAGAAAGTCGTTTTAAGCGTCAAATGAAAAAACGCTTGACTTTTTGCTCTCAATGAGCTAATATATAAGCAAGGAAAACAAAAGACTGCAAGTCGATGTTTCTGCGCAGTATCGACTCGGGAGGAATAAGCGGATGACGAAAAAAATTAAAGTTTTAATAATTATTATCTGCATATTTGCGGCTGCCGCAGGCGTTTTTTCATTGATTATGATTTCCCGCGCGGCTGAGATAAACGGGGCGATAACGAAATTCGGCACGCTCGACGGCGCGAGCATAACTTGCGTCGCCAAACAAAAGTATTACGTATTCAGAGGCACCGAAGGGAAGGTCGAGCAGGAAGACGAGGGAACTTTTTTATATGCTTACCGAAAAAATTCCGAAGGCTACGACCTGACTTGCAATTCGTTTTCCATAAAGGATAATTATATATACATGGGAAATAAACGCGCGTATATTTCCGACAAAGATACGGTCGAAAAATATGAAGGCGTGTTTATTCGTCATGATAATAATTATGCTTTTTACCCGGTGACAGGGAGACAGATGCTCGTTTACGACCCCACTGAAATTGCCGAAGCAATACAAAAATATCTTTTTTCCTTCATAAGCAAAAGCGTAAAAGGGACGGTAACGGAGTATAATTTGTATTTAGGAAACAATTTTTACGGTTACATTCTGAGAAACGCTTACGCCGGTTATTCCACGAGAGAAATAAGCTCGAAGTTTTTCGAGCCGTTGACTCTGACGGTTGAAAACGGAATAATAAAAACTATCTCATTCAGCGTGAAGGGTTATTTTTTTACAACCGATACCGTCGGCAATAAATATACGGTAGATAAAGAATACTTCTGCAATATAACCTATTCGGACGATTGCGAGATCGCCTCGCAGGATGAGAGCGTCCCGCAAGGCTTTTACAGGGCTGTCGTTCCTCAAAAAATCGCGGAAGCGGGGAACGGCGCACGTATTGCTTTTTATAAAGGCAAAGCCTTCTGTGTGGACGGCTCCGGGATCGACGGAAACGGAACGCTCCTTAAAATTTACGATTTAAAGAGCGGAAATATCGAAAAGGTTAAAAGTTTAAGTTTAACTCCTCACGAGACCGCGTCGCAGATTTTTGTAAAAGACGGATATGTTTACGTCGATACGGCGTACGGTATCGCATACGAGTATGACGCCATCCAAGACGCCGTAAGGAGCATAAACGGCATCGTAACTTCGTTTAGCGAGGACGGCGTATACGTCAACATTGACGGGGTAAAATTCTTCGGTAAAGATTTTGACGAACTTAGCGAAACTGACAACGGCAATTATATTATTTACCATGCCGAATCGAACAGATATTATAGTAGAAGCGAAGATAACGGAAAAATAACCTTGGCGCGCGTGACTAAGACCGGAGAAATTATTCGGGAAGTCAAAGTCGATAATTATATTTTTAATTCCGCAGGTATCATAGTCGAGTGGCAAAATTCCGCAGGCGATCCGGTCGGAAGAGAGCGAAAACAATTAGATTTCGATCTTAACGAAGTGAAAACAATCGTCGGAGATAGCTATTATGGCGATATACCGACGAGATATATAGATAAAACGGGCGATTTCAGCGTTTACAGCAGATATATAAAAGATGAGAAAACCGGCGAACGTTACTATATAGCTCCGTCCTATTTGGCATACGGCGCATATATTTTCAATGACGACCTGTACTTTTCACGAGACGGAACGATATATGATTTGGGAAATTGTGTGACGGTACCGGCGAAAAATTATCTGTACTGAAAAACGGCTTTTGTCTGGTGGCTTATAAAAGAGCGAACGCCCGTCCCGAACCGAAAAAATATATCGACGATATATCCGGTTACGACGTTATCTATATCGGCGGACCTATCTACCGGGGCGAACTTCCGTACGAAGTCTATACCGAACCCGACAAAGACATACATTTTCAAGGCTAAATTAAGCGGGCGCAACGAAAAGTTGCGCCCGCTTTTAAAAATTGCACTTATACGTCGAAACACGAAAATATAAAGCATTAAAATTGTTGCAAAATGATAATAAAAATGTTAAAATATATAAGGTAAAGTTTAAAATGCCGTATTAGGCGAAATTTCAGCGGTTTTGCCTCGGCTTTAAATATTATACGTTGACAAGATATTCGGCAATTCGTTTCGTGCCGTCCTTTATGCCCGACTTTGCGCAGTTTTTCTTTAAAATGTCGGCGCTTTTGTCGAGAAGTTTTATCTCTCGGTGCAGCTTTTCGGGCGTAAGCTCATCGTCGGGCAAAACGTGCAGATATCCTTTTCCTTTAAAGTATTCGCAATTTGCTATCTGATCGCCTCTGCTGCCTTTTGAAAGGGGGATCGCAAGCGTCGGCACGCATAGTGCGATAAGCTCGAATAAAGTGTTGGCACCGCCCCTCGAAACGGCGAGGTCGGAAACGGCGAACAGTTCGCCCATATCGGCGTAAAATTCAAACTGTACATACCCTTTACGTCTTGTGCCCGTGGCTTTGCCCTTACCGCAAAGGTGTATCACGTTATAGTCGATAATCAACTTATCGAGGCACTTTTCAAGATTTTCATTGATATTTGCACTGCCTTGGCTACCGCCCGTTACAAGTATGGTTTTCTTGCCGTTTGACGAGATGCCTATCTTTTTAAGTATAGCGGCTCTATCCCTCTTTATAAAGAGTTCACGGCGCAGAGGCGCACCGACGTATTCGGCGTTTTTAATGCTTTCGGCGGTCTTTTCAAAAGATGTAAGCACTTTTGTCGAAAAGCGTGAGGCTATCTTATTCGCAAGCCCCATGCTGAGATCCGATTCGTGTATAACGAGCGGAATATTGAGTTTTTTCGAGGCTATCGCAACGGGAAGTGCGACGTAACCGCCCTTTGAAAATATAACTTTCGGCTCTATTTCTCTCAAAACGGCTTCGGCTTGTTTGACGCCTTTATAAAGTTTGAAAGGTATTGCGAGGTTTTTGAGGTCGAGGCTTCTTTTGAGCTTTGCGCTCGTTACGGCGTAATAGCTTACGCCTGCGCTCGTTGCGGCTTGCCTTTCGGGGCCGTTCTCGCTCCCGATATAGTAAACCTTGTCGAAATTATCTTTGACGAGCGGAATAATAGCCAGATTGGGCATATAGTGTCCGGCGGTGCCTCCGCCGGTAAAAACGATATTTGACATTTTGTTACCTCATAATATATTATGAGCAGAAAAAAATTTATTTGACGATTGTCGGCATAACGACGTTCGGAAAAAAGTGGTGGAATGATGAAATACATAATTGCTATCGACGAGGGCACGACGAGTACGAGGGCGGTTTTATACGACCTCGAAGGAAAGAGATCCGTCTTGCAGAAATCGTCTCAGATAAAACAGATTTACCCCAATCCATCTTACGTTGAGGAAAACGCCAACGAGATCTATGCTGAAACGCTCTCATCGCTCGTCGAGATGATAGAGAGTGCGGACAGCGTGAGCGATATCGTCGGCATAGGTATTACAAATCAGAGAGAAACCATAGTCGCATGGGACAAAGCGACAGGAAAACCCCTCTATAACGCCATTGTCTGGCAATGCAGGCGCACGGCGGAATATATGAAAAATTTAGAGGCGGAATACGGTAGCTTTATAAGAAACCGCACGGGGCTTGTAATGGACGCATATTTTTCTGCGAGCAAGATAAAATGGCTTATGGACAACGTTGACGGCTTGCGTGAAAAGGCTGAGAGGGGCGAAGTGTGTTTCGGCACGATAGACAGCTTTTTGGCGTTCAAATTGACGGGCGGAAAAGCGTTCGTTACCGACGTTACAAACGCTTCGAGAACGATGCTTTTGGATATAAACACGCTCGATTACGACGACGAGCTTTTGCGCATATTCGGCATACCGAAAAAGTGTTTGCCGAGGGTGATAGATTGCGATGAAAGAATAGGCGAATTCGAGTATGCCGGCGTAAAAATACCGGTCTGCGGAATGGCGGGCGACCAACAAGCCGCACTTATCGGGCAGTGCTGTTTCGCACCCGGCGACAGCAAGATAACATACGGCACGGGGCTTTTCATGTTGTATAACATAGGCTATAAGCCGATTATCTCACAAAACGGGCTTATAACGACGGTCGGTTACAGAATAGGAGGAAAGACAACTTACGCCTTCGAGGGCAGCGTTTTCAATGCCGGCAGTTCCGTACAATGGCTCCGTGACGGGCTTGGGCTTTTCCGTCATTCCAAGGACAGCGAAGAGCTTGCGTTATCCGTCAAAGACAACGGCGGCGTATATCTCGTTCCGGCGTTTACGGGGCTTGGCGCACCGTACTGGAACAGCGAGGCGAGGGGTATGATCTGCGGTCTTACAAGGGCGACGACAAAAGCGCATATTACGAGAGCAACGCTCGAAGCTATGGCATATTCTGCGAGAGATCTCTCGGAAGTTATGTCCGCCGAGAGCGGCACGCCTTTATCGATAATAAAATGCGACGGCGGCGCTTCGGCTAACGATTTTCTCATGGGCTTTCAAGCCGAAATACTCGGCGTGCCTATCGACAGACCGACCGAAAAGGAAAGCACGGCGCTCGGTGCGGCGTATCTTTGCGCTATCGGCTTGAAAGAATGTGATTTTAAGGATATTCCGTCGTTCAGGGCAACCGAGAAGATTTTTAAGCCTACGGGCGATCAGAAATACGAAAGATATTACGGAGAATGGAAAAAAGCCGTAAAGAGATGTCTTTACGACGAATAAGAAAGGGCAATAATAGCTGTAAATGAACGGGGATATATATATAAAACTCGACGAGGGCGCTCGTGAGATAATAGGCTTGTTGGAGAAGAACGGCTATGAGGCGTATGCCGTCGGCGGCTGCGTAAGGGACAGCGTTTTAGGTATAACTCCGCTCGATTGGGATATTACGACTTCGGCTTTGCCGCAAAAGACGAAAGAGCTTTTTTCGGACTATACGGTAATACCTACCGGGCTT
>CACXDQ010000035.1 GCA_902766475.1 uncultured Eubacteriales bacterium | reverse complement strand
CCGACCGACATAGTGGTAATGGGTATAGGCGAGAACGGACACATTGCGTTCAACGATCCGGGCGTAGCCGATTTTAACGACGAAAAGACAGTAAAACCCGTCAAGCTCGACGATATTTGCCGCAACCAACAGGTAAACGACGGCTGTTTCAAGGATATTTCGGAAGTGCCTACCCATGCGATTACGCTCACCGTCCCAACCCTTACCGCCGCCCCGAAGCTGTTCTGCATAGTTCCGGCAAAGACAAAGGCGAAAGCCGTGTATGAAACTATCAACGGCAACGTTGACGAGCATTGTCCGGCAACCATACTTCGCCGCAAAGAAAACTCCGTCCTCTATCTCGACGGGGACAGTTCGGCGCTTCTTGATATTTGATATGATAGAGATAAAAAGCGATAAAATAATAGTCGGGAAAGAGCTTTTCGACGGGTACGTTTACGTCGATAACGGGCTTATAGCCTCACTTTCCGACAAAAAATTGCCTTCCGATAAGGCGTTTGACTTTACGGGGAAATACCTATCTTCGGGCTTTATAGATATGCACACCCACGGCGGCGGAGGACATGCGTTTATGAATTCTTCCGTAAATGAAGTCATAGACGGGTGCAACTTCCACTTAAAGCATGGCACTACTTCGATATTGCCCACTGTTTCCGCCGGAGAATTTACGGCTATGAGAAGGGCGGTCGAAAATATTGCGGCGGCAAAGGATAGCGGAAAGGTTTACTCACGCATAGTCGGGGCGCACCTCGAAGGGCCGTATCTCTCCGCAAAACAGAGCGGAGCGCAATGCCCTTCGTTTATAACTTTGCCTATCGAAAAAGATTACGTTTCGTTAGTAAACGACCTTGGGCAATATATCGCCCGTTGGACTTATGCGCCCGAACACGACGAGGGCGGCAAATTCTGCAAATTCATTACCGAAAACGGGATAATAGCTTCCGCCGGGCATACCGACGCAAAATACGGGGATATAAAAGTTGCGATAGAAAGCGGCTGTAAGCTCGTTACTCACCTTTATTCATGCACGTCGACGGTAACGAGAGATCACGGGTTCAGAAGTTTGGGCGTTATAGAGAGCGCATTTTTGCGTGACGAGCTTTACGTCGAGATAATTGCCGACGGAAAACACCTTCCGCCCGAGCTTATAGAGATGATAATAAAGATAAAGGGCGAGGACAAGGTCGCCCTTATAACCGACAGCCTCGAAATTGCCGGCACAGACGTTAAAGAAGGGGTCATGAGCGGTACGGAATTTATCGTCGAGGACGGCGTTTGCAAGCTTAAAGACAGATCGGCTTTCGCAGGCAGCGTCGCAACCGCCGATGGGCTTATAAAGACGCTCGTTTTCTCGTGCGGGAAAAGCGTTCCCGAGGCGGTGTATATGCTCACCAAAGTTCCGTCTGAGATACTTAAAACCGGTAGCGGCGAAATTGCCGTGGGCAAAAACGCAGACCTTTGCGTTTTCGACGACGATATAAACGTTTCGGCGGTGTTCGTCGGCGGTAAAAAAGTAATTTGACATTTTAAGCGCAAGGCGGCTTTTGCCGCCTTGCGCTTAATTAACGAGTTCAATCTTATTTTCATTCGGCTATTTTTTTACAGCAAAATTTTTCAAACGGTTGACTTGTTTTTTCGTATATATTATAATAACTATGAGCTATATACATTATGATAAAGGTAAGGGGAATATTATGTATAGATATCTTGAAGGAGAATACACAAAACTCAACGTAAAAACGTACAGAGATAAGGTCTACGCTTGCTGGCAAGGCAAGAATATAGGCGGCACGATGGGTGCGCCGTTCGAGGGCGTGAGGGAAAAATTGAACCTCACCGGCTTTACGACGGCGGCGGGAAAAATAATCCCCAACGACGATTTGGATCTTCAGCTCGCATGGCTTCAGGCGGCGGAATTCGAGGGCTGTAAAAAGCTTACCGCCGAAAAGCTCGGAGAATATTGGCTTTCGCTCGTCATTCCGTATTGGGCGGAATACGGCGTCGCAAAGATGAATATGGAGTCGGGCTTATACCCGTCCGTATCGGGCGATCACGCAAACGATTGGAAACATTCCAACGGCGCATGGATAAGAACGGAGATATGGGCT
>CACXDQ010000034.1 GCA_902766475.1 uncultured Eubacteriales bacterium | reverse complement strand
TTGGTATCATAAAATTCACATTTTCCTTTATCCTTTCTATTATATCAACTATACGCTTACGACGATGGGCGCAATGGAATTTAAGAAAAAGATGAGCGAGGATAAAGTTTCCGCTTGGAACGATTATCTCAACCTTTGCAAAGTCGGAGGAAGCAAAAAGTATAACGACACTTTAAGATATGCTAATTTGTCTATTCCGTTTGAAGAGGGCAGCGTTAAAAAGGCTTGCTCTTACGCAGAAGAGATCTTGCTTTCAGAAATAGAAAAATACAATTAACGAGGCTGTTATGGCTTATTTATTACCCAAAAAAGTTGTCAGATGCTTCGGCGTTTCGGGCGTTGAAAATCTGTTTATAGATAAACCTATGCAGATAGGTTTTAACGAGCCGCTTTTGTGCGATTTTTCGGCAAATTCATATATAATTCTCGATTTCGGTAAGGAAATTGTCGGCTCGGTCAGAATAATCACAAGACAAGTAGAAGGCAACAACAGAATAAGGCTCAGATTCGGTGAATCGGTAGGAGAAACGTGTTCGGAAATCGGTTTTAAGAATTCCACAAACGACCATGCGACGAGAGATATGGTCGTAAACTTGCAGACATATTCCGATATGTATTTCGGGCAGACGGCTTTCAGATTTTTGCGGATAGATTTTATCGACAACACTTCGGCTTTGATCAAATCCATAGTTGCAAATCTCGAAATAAACGACGAAAAAGTCATAGGAAAATTTCATTCGGACGACAAGCTCGTAAATAAAATTTTCGATACTGCCGCATACACCGTAAGGCTATGCTTACAAAACGGAATGGTCTGGGACGGTGTAAAGAGGGACAGACTCGTGTGGATAGGCGATATGTATCCCGAAGTTTTTGCACTCGATTCGCTCTATAAAAAAATGGATAACATTGATAATTCTCTCGATTTTATCAAAGATCAGACAGAACTTCCGAAGTGGATGAACCGTTATCCGACGTATTCGATGTGGTGGATACTTATTTTAAAGGAGCATTATAACGGCAAAGGTGATCTTAATTATCTTGAAAAGCAAAAAGAATATCTCGTCGGTCTTGTCGAACAGTTAAAACAATGTATTTCCGACGACGGACATTTAGATTTTTCGATTATAAAAGGTGTGGAAAACGCAGGATATTTTATAGACTGGCCGTCGCACCCTCAGGATGAATCGGACGAAATAAAAACGAACGACGAAGCTGCCGGTGTTCAGGCGCTTGCCGTGCTTACTTTTAAAGCCGCCAAAGAACTATATTCAATTTTGGGTATAGATAATTCATTTATAGACGGTGTTATTCGCAAGATAACCGAGAAAAAGTACAGCGTAATAAAGATGAAACAGATAGCTTCGCTGAGGATATTGGCAGGTATCGGCGATGAAAACGATAAGAAGATCGTCACGGAAAACGGAGCGAAAGGTCTTTCGACGTTTATGTCTTACTTTATCTTAAAAGCCGTTAGTTCGTTCGGGGAATATGAAAAATCACTCTCTATGATGAAAGAATACTATGGGGCAATGCTCGATTTGGGAGCAACGACTTTTTGGGAAGATTTCGATATAGAGTGGCTTTCCGACAACGTATGCGGGATAACTAAGCTTGTGACGAGAAGTCAAAAGGATATTCACGGCGATTTCGGAGCATTTTGTTATAAAGGATACCGTCACAGCCTTTGTCACGGTTGGTCGAGCGGCGTTATACCTTATCTCATGCACGTTGTGGCAGGCATTGAAATTAAGTCACCCGGATGCAAAGAAATTGCAATTAACCCGCATTTAAGCGGTTTGAAACATTTAAAAGTAACTTATCCGACACCTTACGGCAAACTTACCGTAGAACACAGAGTAGACGAAAACGGAAAGGTCAATACGACGGTAAACGCACCGTCACAGATAAAAATAATAAAATAATTTCATGATAAAAATCGGAGTGTTTTCATTCCGATTTTTGTTTTTTTTGACAACATTGAACTTGTTTAAAATAAATATTGCTTAAAATGCAAATTTAATGAGCTTAAAAAACTTGAAAAAAAACAAATAATATGCTAAAATATAGCTATATAATTATACTTGGAGGACAACTATGGCTGTAAATGAGTACGGAGCCGAGAATATCGAGATACTCGAAGGGCTTGAAGCCGTCCGTGTAAGACCGGGTATGTATATCGGTTCGACCGGTGCAAGGGGCTTACATCATATTCTATGGGAAATCGTCGACAATGCAATAGACGAAGCGGCAAACGGATTTGCCGATAAAATAGAAGTTATACTTTATAAAGACGGAAGCGTTTCCGTCGAGGACAACGGAAGAGGTATACCTACCGACATACATAAAGTCGCCGGCGTTTCGGGCGTTCAGGTCGTATTTACCCAACTTCACGCAGGCGGTAAGTTCAATAACGATAATTACAGCTATTCGGGCGGACTGCACGGCGTAGGTGCTTCCGTTACCAACGCCCTTTCGGAATGGCTACAAGTGGAAGTTTATAAAAAGACTGTCTACAAAATGGAATTCAGAAGCTATTACGATAAGCAGAAAAAGAAGATTTTGTCGGGCATACCCGTCGCTCCGCTTGAAAATACTAAGCAAAAGACGGACAAGCAAGGTACTTTCATAAGATTCAAACCCGACGCAAGGGTATTTGAAACTGTGGAATTCAACCTTGAAACCATCGCTAAAAGATTGAGAGAGTTAGCATTTTTGAATAAGGGGCTTACAATAAAGCTCACCGATCTCAGAGACGACGAAAAGTTCTACAACAAAACGTTCAAATACGACGGCGGTATTATCGATTACGTTTTATACTTAAACGAGGGCAAACAATCGCTTTTCGAGCTTCCGATATACGCTAAATCGGTAAAAGACGATATTCTTATAGAATTTGCCATTCAGCACACCGACAGCTATTCGGAAAGCATCTTCTCTTTCGTCAACAACATTCCGACGGCGGAAGGCGGAACACACGAGGTTGGCTTTAAATCGGCTATAACGAGGACGTTGAACGATTACGCAAGGGCAAATAACTACCTCAAAGACAAAGATCAAAACCTTATGGGCGAAGATTTCAGAGAGGGAATGACCGCCATTATCTCGATAAAGATGAAAAACGTCGAGTTTGAGGGGCAGACCAAGACTAAACTCGGCAACCCCGCCGCTAAAAACGCCGTTGAAAGCGCCGTTTGCGAAGAGCTTGAAAAGATGATGGCTAACAAGAAATACAAAGCCGTTTTCGACGCAATGATGACAAAAGCGATAGGTGCGGCAAAGGCGAGGAACGCTTCGAGGCAGGCAAGAGATATTGCGAGGGCAAAAAACGGAGCAGATTCTGCCAAGCTTATAGGTAAGCTCGCAAATTGTTCGAGCCGTAAAGCCGAACTCAACGAAGTATTCATCGTCGAGGGTGATTCGGCAGGCGGCAGTGCAAAGCAGGGAAGGGACAGACAGCATCAAGCAATTCTACCGCTGAGAGGCAAGCCGCTCAACGCAGAGAAGAAGAGAATCGAAGATGTATTGAAAAACGAGGAAATAAGGACGATAATAAGTGCGCTCGGCACGGGTATCGGCAGCGATTTCAATATAAATAACCTCAATTATCATAAAGTAATCATTCTTTCCGACGCCGATCAGGACGGCGCACATATAAGGGCGATCCTTCTTACTTTCTTTTTCAGATATATGAAAGAACTTATTCAGGAAGGACACGTATATATCGGTATGCCGCCACTATACAAGGTTTATAAAAAAGACGTAACGGTTTACGCTTACGACGATAAAGAACTTCAAAGCGCAATAGATAAAGTCGGGAGGGGTTATCAGCTTCAAAGATATAAAGGTCTCGGTGAAATGAACCCCGAGCAGCTTTGGGAAACGACAATGGACCCGCAAAAGAGGGTAATGACGCAAGTTACCATTGAGGACGCAGCCGCTGCGGAAAAGCTCATTACGACGCTTATGGGCGAGGACGTCGAAGGAAGAAAATCGTATATATCCGAATACGCAAACTTCAACAAAGAAGATACGTTTATGGATAAAGTCAACATTTAAGGAGCGAAGATATGGCGGAAGAAATAAAAGAATCTATAATTGCAACACCACTCGAGGACGTGTTGCACAACTCGATGATCCCATATGCGGAATACGTCATTTTGGACAGAGCGCTCCCGAGAGTGGAGGACGGCTTAAAACCCGTACAGAGAAGAATTTTATATTCTATGTACGATCAAGGTATGACGCCCGACAAGGGGTATAAAAAGAGTGCGAGAGTAGTCGGTGACTGTCTTGCTAAATACCACCCCCACGGCGACACTTCCGTTTACGACGCAATGGTAAGGCTTGCTCAGCCATATAATATGCGAATGACGCTCGTAGACGGACACGGAAATTTCGGATCTATCGACGGCGACAGCGCCGCCGCAATGAGGTACACCGAAGTTAAATTACAGCCGCTTGCTCTCGAACTTTTAAGCGATATTGATAAAGATACGGTCAACTGGTCGCTCAACTTTGATGACTCTTTGAAAGAGCCGGACACTCTTCCCGGAAGATTTCCCAATCTACTCGTAAACGGAGCTTCCGGTATAGCGGTAGGTTTGGCTACGAATATTCCGACGCATAACCTCGCCGAGGTCATCGACGGCGTCGTTGCGTATATCGACAATCCGAAGATCTCGCTTGCCGATATGATGAAGATCGTTAAAGGTCCGGATTTCCCGACCGGCGGTTACATAATAGCCGATGAAGAGCTTCAAAAGGCTTACGAAACGGGCAAGGGCAAAATAAAAATAAGGGCTAAAATCAACCTTGAAGATGGGGATAACGGCAAGAAAAATCTCGTAATTTCCGAAATTCCCTACCAGGTCAACAAGGCTGAACTATTGAAGAAGATCGCTCAACTTCAAGAAGAGAATAAGGAAACGCTCAGCGGAATTGCCGATATAGCAGACGAATCTGACAGATCGGGCATGAGGGCGGTCATTAAACTTAAAAAAGACGCAGATCCCGAAAAGATCCTCACTTTTTTATATAAGAAAACTCAGCTTGAATGTTCTTACGGCATAAATATGGTCGCTATTGCAGAGGGCAAACCCCGACTTTTGGGGCTTATTGACATAATAAGCTATTACGTCGATTATCAGATCAGCATAGTTTTGAGAAGGACGAAATACGACCTCGGAAAAGCAAGAGAAAGGGCGCATATTTTGGAAGGTCTTATAGTTGCCGTAACCAATATCGACGAAGTTATCAGGATTATCAAGACTTCGCCCGACACCCCGACCGCAAAACAAAATTTACGTTCCGCATTTAATTTAAGCGAAAAGCAAGCTCAGGCTATCTTAGATTTAAGGCTTGCGAGAATTACCAAGCTCGAAGTCGACAACCTCAAAAACGAGCTTGCGGAGCTTAAAAAACTCATCGAGGAATTACAGGCTATCGTCGACAGCAAAAAGCTTCAAAAAGAAATAGTTAAAAAAGAGATTATCGCAATCAAGAAAAAATACCGTGACGACAGAAGAACGATCATCGTATCTTCGGCTGATGAAATTTCCATTATCAAAAAAGCCGAAGAGAAAAAGATCGAAAAATACGTCGTCGGTTATAATTGCGCAGGGCTTATAAGAAAGGTCAAGCTTTCGACGTTTAAACGCTATTCGGGAAATGAAGAACCCAAGAAAGCCGAACTTTTCAAATTTAAAGTTGAAGCCGAAACCGATCAGACCATCTATTCGTTTACCAATATGGGTAACTGTTATAAGATAGATCTCGATCTTATACCCGAGGGCAGCGGAGCAATGAGCGGCGGAATCAGATTCGATAAGCTTTTAAGAAACGTTCCGCAAGACGAATATCCCGTTGCTTTCTTCGCCGTATTCGGCACCAACGTTCCGAGCGGCAGACTTTTGTTCTATACCAAGCTCGGTAGCGTCAAACTTACGCCGTGGAGCGAATACACCGTTTTGAAAAACGTATATCAAGCAATAAAACTCAAAGAAGGCGACGAGCTTATCGGCGTTGAGCAAGAAATTGAAAATTCAAGATTGTTCTTTGCGACCGAAAAGGGAATGTGTCTATACTGTGAGGACGTGTTCCCCGAACAAGGAAGAGTTGCCGGCGGCGTAAAGGGTATGGACGTTGCGGACGGAGATAAGGTAATAACCGCAATGCAGATTAAAAAAGATCTCGATTACGAGGTCGTTGTGGCTACGAGTTTCGGAACGTTCAAGAGAGTAATGCTCGAAACCGTTTCCGTTCTCGCAAGGGCAAGAAAGGGCGTTAAGATAGTAGATTTAGGTCTTGACGATGACAATGAAAGCGTCGTATATGTCGGGGTTGTAGAGTACGGCTCTTCGTTTAATCTTCTCATTGAGGACGAAAACGAAAACCCTCTATATGCTTCGATAGAAAAAATACCCGTCGAAAGCAGAACGTCAAAGGGTAAATCTATCGCCGAACTCGGCTTTTTTCGGGCAAAGATCGCTTTCCCGTTCTACACCTAAAATTTGTGATTGCGTCTTGCTTTGCCATACAAAAGCGATCGATACAAATATTTTTACCCTTGAAAATATAAGCGAGGAGGCTCAGATGAACAAATCAGAATACGATATTTTATCGGAGCGATCAAAAACTTACTATAATTCGTCGATAAATATAATAGGCGATCTCTATGACGGAATAAATTCCGCTAACGACGATTTAGAATATACAAAGATAGGTTTCTATGCCGATTTCGACGCATACCTTCAAGCCGTATTGTTAAAGGTGTGTAGTTTTGCGGATAATTTTTCATTTGATAATATGAAATTTATCGAGGATATAGCGGAATACGGCAAGCTTATCGACGGAACAGATCTCACCTTGTTTGCCGATTGTGTTAAAGATATGCGTGAAACTCTGCTTGAAAAAGCGGACGAAAGGTTAAAAGAAATACCCGTTTCATTCAAGCTTGCAGGCGCCGTTGACGTTAAAAACGGCGGCTACATAACCAAAAAAATGTTTGACAACATTATAAGAATTGCTTTTATATTAAAGTCTGCGGACAAAAATGCAAATTTAAAGGACAATTCCGATATATCGACTATTGTCAAACCCCTCTTTAAATTCATGTCGGTAAATTCTATTATCGAAAAGTAAGGTATTATGAAAGAATTTGACGTAAAAACCAAAATTTATTTCGGAGAAAAATCTCTTGAAAGGTTGTCAGAGCTCGATACCGATAAGGTATTTATCGTTACCGACCCTTTCGCTTTATCGAGCGGACTTATTGATTTCGTTACGACACCTCTTGAAAAATCTTCGATAAAATATAAGATTTTCAGTGATATTGTGCCCGATCCGCCGATAGATAAAGTTATCTCAGGCGTTGCCGAAGCGCTCGAATATAAGGCTAAATATATGATTGCGCTCGGCGGTGGCTCGGCAATGGATACGTCTAAGGCGATAAGGAAATTCGCAACAAAGATAGACGGGAACTTTACGCCTAAGCTTATTTGTATCCCGACGACTTCGGGCACGGGCAGTGAAGTTACGTCATTCTGTGTACTCAGCGACGCTAAAAACAATACCAAAATTCCACTTGCGTCCGAAGATATGATACCGGAAGAGGCTATTTTGGACGAAGTGTTAGTAAAGAGTGTTCCGCCCAAAATCACAGCAGATACGGGCATGGACGTTATGACTCATGCGATCGAGGCATACGTCAGTATAAACAACAATGAATTTTCGGGAGCTTTGGCGGAGAAAGCCGTAGAAATTTGCGGTCAGTTTTTGCTGCGTTCGTATAGCGACAGCAACGACGCTCATGCACGAAGAAAAGTCCATATTGCGTCTTGTCTTGCGGGGCTTGCGTTTAATTCCGCTTCGCTCGGCTTAAATCATGGTATGGCGCATCAGCTCGGCGCACAGTTTCACATTGCTCACGGAAGAGCTAACGCTATTTTACTTCCACATATCATTAAATACAACAGCGAGATATCTACATTCAGTAAGAGTAGGGAAGTCTATCCCTCTTGCGTAAGGAAATATTGCAATATGGCGAGAATACTCGGCGTGTCCAATCTCAATGAAGTTACGACCATAAACGCCCTTGTCAGCTATATTCAGTTTATGATGACGCAGATGTCTATCCCCCTTAAAATATCCGAACTCGGCATCGTCAGCGAGGGCGAATATATGGAAAAAGTTGAAGAAATGGCAGACGCAGCGCTTAAAGACGCATGCACGGCGACCAATCCGAGAGTTCCAAAGCGCAGCGAAGTGATACAAATTTATAAAGAGATTTGGTAATATGCCCGATTTAGCTTTTGCATTGAAAAACGATATCAAATATTTTCTTCTCGATATGGACGGCACCGTTTATCTCGGCGACGAAGTAATAGGAGATATGGTTTCAACACTCAAAAAATTGAGAAATAGCGGAAAAAAGCTTATTTATCTTACCAACAACTCGTCGTCGAGCAATGAAAAATATATAAAAAAGCTTACAAAAATGGGGCTTTATCATGATGGCGACGAAGTATATACTTCCGGTATGGCTACCGCCGAATACTTAAATGAAAAGTTTTTCGGTAAAACAGTTT
>CACXDQ010000033.1 GCA_902766475.1 uncultured Eubacteriales bacterium | reverse complement strand
TCTGTCTTTGATGTGCGTTGTATTCTTTAATAGCTTTGTCGAGGTCGTTATTTCTCTCGACGATCTCTTCGCTTATGCCTTGAATACGAGTGTTTATCTCGGCTTTTTCGGAAGCGGCGTTATTATATTTATAGAGATAGCTGTTTACCTCGTGATATTTGAGTTCTTCGGAGAGCTGGCGGAATTCCCTTGCCTTTTCGGCTTGTCTTGCGAGCGGCTCCAACTGCCTTTCCTGCTCGCTCATTATGTCGGCAAGCCTTATGAGGCTGTCCCTCGTCCTTTCGAGCTTACGCATAGATTCCAGCCTTTTTGCCTTCGTCTTGGAAATGCCGACCGCCTCTTCAAATATTGTACGCCTGTCCTCGGGCTTTGACGAGAGTATTTCCGACACCTTGCCCTGACCTATTATCGTATAGCCCTCTTTGCTTACGCCGCATTCGTGCAAAAGGTCTACTATATCCCTCAATCTCGCTTGCTTTTTGTTGATATAGTATTCGCTTTCGCCCGAGCGGAAGAGCTTACGGGTTAGCTGAACTTCGGAATAATCTATGTCCTTGAAAATCTTATTCGAGTTGTCGAAAAACAGCGAAACTTCGCAATATGAAAGCGATTTTCTGCTTTGGGTGCCGTTGAAAATGACGTCCTGCATACTCGAACCTCTCAAAGTCTTTGCGGACTGTTCACCCAAAACCCACCTGATAGCGTCGGCGACGTTGCTCTTTCCGCAACCGTTCGGCCCGACTATACAGGTTACGCCGTTATCGAATTTTATTTCCTGCCTGTCGGCAAAGGACTTAAAGCCAATGAGTTCTATTTTACTGAAATCCATTCAACTTACCCCTTTGTCCTTTTTTTCTGCGGCTTTTGGGGCGCCGCACGCCTTTTATCTGTCTTTCCCTTAGCGGGAGTTTTGTCCTTTTTATCTGCGCTTATAGCCGTATAGGCTTCCTTTGCCGCCGCCTTCGTCGCTTCCGACTTGGTCTTCCCTCTACCCTTGCCCATCACGACGCCCGCAACCGAAACTTCCATCACGAAAGTCGGCTCGTGAGCGGGGCCGCTCCTCTCTTTTTCGATATAGGCAATGTCGCCGAGCTTGTTTTTCTGAACGTAAATCTGCAAAAGACTCTTAAAATCGTTAGGTGCGCCGCCGTTTTCCTTATGAGAAACGGGCTGTTTCGCCTCCGCCTTATTGTCTTTTGAAGAAACGCACCTCGTCTTTGAAAACAATGCGCTATACACGAATTTTTTCGTCGGCTCTATTCCGCCGTCGAGATAGATGCCCGCAACTATTGCCTCGAAGAGATTTTCGTTAGCCGCCTCGTGGTTGTCGGGGGTATTTTTTCTCTCGCCCTCGCCGTACAGAATAAATTCCGAAAGCCCGCATTTAACGATCGCTGCGGCGAGCGGTTTTCTCGAAACGAGCTGCTGTTTATAAGCCGTAAGCTGCCCCTCGTCGGCGTCGGGGTATTTTTGCATGAGATATTCCGCCGTTATGTAGCCGAGAATGGAATCGCCGAAAAATTCAAGCCGTTCGTTGTTTTTGCCGTTGCCGTGTTCGTGAGAATAGGAAGAATGAGTAAAACATTGCCTTAAAAGCGACTTATCCTTGAACGTATAGCCGAGTTTCTCCTCACATTCATGCATGAAAAATATCATCTTATTCAACTCCGCCCGACTTCTGCATATCGAGCTTTTCAAGTTCTACCCTTATCTGCTCGCTCACGTCTATTCCGCAAGCGCCGTAAGCCTGCAAAATGGCGTTGCCGAATGCGTCGGCTTTGGACGAGCCATGCGCCTTTACGACGACGTTTTCCATGCCGAGGAGAACAGCGCCGCCCTTTTTATTATAATCGAGCAAATTTTTGAGGTTGTACAAGCTCTTTTTCATAAACAATGCGCCGAGTTTCGCCATTTTCGAAGCCTTTATCTCCCTCTTTAACGAGCCCATAATGCACTTAGCCGTCCCTTCGATAGACTTCAATGCGATATTTCCGCAAAAGCCGTCCGCCACAACGACGTCGTAATCTCCGAAAAGAATATCTCTCGCTTCCATATTGCCCACGAAGTTGATGTTTTCGGCGTTTTTAAGGAGTGCAAACGCCTCTTTCGTAAGAGCCGAACCCTTTGCGTCCTCCGTTCCGTTAGAAAGGAGAGCTACACGAGGTCTGTCGATGTCGTACACCTCACGCATATATACCGAGCCCATCACGGCAAATTGAAGTAAGTTTATGGGCTTACAATCGACGTTGGCGCCGCAATCTAAAAGCATTACTTCGCCGCCCGTCATAGTCGGGAAAGTAGGTGCGAGAGCAGGTCTGTTCAAACCCTTTATCCTCTTCGTCATCACGACGGCGGCGGTAAGCACCGCACCCGTCGAGCCGGCGGATACGAACGCCTTCGCCTCGGGGTCTTCCCTGAGTATCTTCACGCTTTTTACGATGGAAGATTCGGGTTTCGTCCTTATGGCTTCGGTAGGAGATTCGTTGCACGATATTACGTCTTGTGCGTCGACTATTGAAATTCTGTTTTTGTCGTAGGTCTTACCCTCTAAAAGCTTTTCGATCTCTTTCTGCTTTCCGACTAAAACGAGGTCGAACCCCTCGGACTTTTCAAGCGCATAAAGTGCGCCGCCTACAGTCGCTTCCGGGGCGTTATCTCCCCCGTAAATATCCACTACTATTTTCATTTATTCTTAATTTTCCTTAATTTTTTACTCATTGACGCTGAGTTTTCGGCTTTAACCGCATTATTTGTGATGAATATCTTCTCAATACTCGAGGTTTCCGACAGTACGGGGGAAAGGTATTACGTCCCTTATGTTGGCTATGCCCGTGAGATACATTATCATTCTTTCAAAACCGAGGCCGTAACCGGAGTGAGTGGTGCCGCCGTATTTGCGGAGATTTATATACCAATCATACTCTTCGGGCTTTAAGCCGAGTTCGTTCATGCGGTTTTCAAGCACGTCGAGCCGTTCCTCCCTCTGGCTTCCGCCGATAAGCTCGCCGACGCCGGGAACGAGAAGGTCTGCGGCGGCAACGGTCTTTCCGTCGTCGTTAAGGCGCATATAGAATGCCTTTATCTCCTTCGGGTAGTCGGTGAGGAAAACGGGCTTTTTGTATATCTGCTCGGTTATATACCTCTCGTGTTCGCTCTGAAGGTCGCAACCCCAATAAACGGGGAACTCGAATTTATCCTTGACAGGCTCCAAAAGCTTGATGGCTTCGGTGTAGCTGAGCCTTACGAACTCGTTTGAAACAACGTTGTTAAGTCTGTCAATAAGTCCTTTATCAACGAAATTATTCAAAAATTCAAGTTCGTTGGGGCAAGTCGCCATAACGTGATTTATTATCGCCTTGACCATAGCTTCGGCGGTATCCATATCGTCGGAGAGGTCGGCAAATGCCATTTCCGGCTCGATCATCCAGAACTCTGCGGCGTGCCTTGCCGTGTTGCTCCTCTCGGCTCTGAACGTCGGTCCGAAGGTATAGACGTTTCCGAACGCCATTGCGTAAGCCTCGGCGGATAGCTGACCTGAAACGGTAAGGCTTGCGTGCTTACCGAAGAAATCTTCGGTATAATCTACTTTTCCGTCCTTTTTAGGCACGTTCGCAACGTCGAGCGTAGTAACCTGGAACATTGCCCCGGCGCCCTCTGCGTCGCTGCCCGTTATAAGCGGGGTATGGACGTACACAAAGCCCCTCTCGTTGAAGAATTTATGTATTGCAAAAGCCGCCTCGCTCCTTATGCGGAAAACGGCGCCGAAAGTGTTCGTTCTCGGACGGAGATAGGCTATTTCTCTCAGATATTCGAGAGAATGTCTTTTCTTTTGAAGGGGATATTCGGGAGAGGAAGCACCCTCGACCCTCACGCACTTCGCCTTGATTTCGAGCGGCTGTTTCGCCTCGGGCGTAAGAACTACCGTGCCCTTTACTTCAAGCGAACAACCGACGTTCTGCGCCGCTATCTCGTCGTAATTTTCTATCAGATCCCTCTCGAAAACTACTTGAAGGTTTTTAAAACAACTTCCGTCGTTGAGTTCGATAAATCCGAATGCCTTTGAATCTCTTATCGTCCTCGCCCAACCCATCACGACGACGTCTTTACCGCCGTAAATCTCGGAATGAGCAAAGATCTCTTTTATCTGTATTCTTTGATTCATTTTTAGCGCTCCTTTATAAAGTTATATTATATAAAGATAATATAGTCAATCACAATGTATTTTAACATATTTTTTCTAAAATTACAACAGTTTTAAAAAGCATTTTGAGCTTTTTATTCTTTTTTTAAGGCGTAATTCATCTGTTTTTACGCCGTTTTGGCACAAAAAATAAGGGCGGACGCTTTTAAAAAGCGTCCGCCCGACCATAAAAACACGCCGTTAATCAACTTATAGCCCCACTTATTTGTTTTTACCTCGAAAGTTTTACGTCGTAAAACAGTTTTTCGGACATATTTTCCAAAACGTCGTAAAGTTCGAGATTTTTCTTAAACTCATCGGGGATCGCATTTATCCCGACGTATGCGCCGATCATATTCCCCGTTACCGCCCCCGTCGAATCGCTGTCGCCGCCGTGGCTTACCGCAACGGAAAGCGCCTTTTTAAAATCGCCTGAATATTTTACGAAAGAGTAGATGGCTATTGCGAGCGTTTCTTCCGCAACCCACCCTTCACCGAGGCTTGATACGGCGTCTATATCCGAAATATCCGCCTTTGCGCAATAAAGCGCCTTATCCATAAGCTCCGCCGTCGTCATAGCGGCTTTACTGTCGGGGAAAATCTTTAAAATAACATCCTTTGCCGCTAAGACCGCCCCTACGGGAGTATTGCCCCTCAACAGCGAATATATTATCGCAACGAACGCCGCCGTCGGTATGTAGCCGAGCTGATTTCCGTGCGTTATCGCCGCCGATTGAGCGCCGAGATACGCCGCTTCTTCCATACTGTACCCGTCGTTTTGCGCCATCACTATTGCAATGGGAGCCGCACGCATTATTCCGCCGCAACCTTTACTCGTGTTTATGGGCTCTTCTATCGAGCCCATCTTACCCGACCCGAGCGCCGAAAGGCACGTTCCGCCGGGCGCACGTCTTACGTTTAATCTCTCGTCCTCGGCTATCGTGTTTTCATTGCCGTTATAGCCGCCCGTCTGAGTCGAATACCATCTTTTATATGCGTTATATATCTCGTCGATATAGTTTTGTAAACTCGGATTTCCGAAGTTTTCACGGGCATACCATAGCCCCTCGGCGGTAAACAGAGTCATCTGCGTATCGTCTGAAATCAGCGCTTTTTCACCACTTGAAAGGCGGTATGACGCAACGCCGTCTTTTCCGTATTTTGCAAAAATCTCGCCCGTACTCACAAATTCGACGGGGTAGCCGAGGGCGTCGCCCGCCGCACCGCCTATAAGACAGCCGAAAACAGAGCCTTTGTCAACGTAGCCCAAGCACCTTTTAAAGACGTGAAAGTAAAGCTTTCTCCTCTCCTCGGGAGCATTTCCGACGTTAAACTTAACGTTGTCGACAGGAAGTATCCTCGACGAGATATAACTCATTATGTCCTGTTTTTTCTCGCCGTTGTCGTCGTCGCTTTCACGAAATACGACGTCTATAAGAGATCTTATCTCATCGTCTGTCCAAAATTTTCTTTCCATAACACGATTATAACATATTTTTTATAAAAAAACAACGTTTAAAGGCTTGCCCGAGAATGATTTTCATTCTCGGTCAAGCCTTATATTATTTCTCGTATATTTCTCTCTTTAAAATTCCGACGAACGGAATATTTCTGTAAAGCCCCGCATAATCGAGCCCGTAACCTACCACGAATTCATTCTCGACCTCGAAGCCTCTGTAATCGACCTGAACGTCCGTTTCCCTTCTCGACGGCTTATCCAAAAGCGTGCATATCTTTATGGAATTGGGCTTTCTTGCTTCGAGCATATTTTTGAGATATTTCATCGTGTAGCCGCTGTCGATTATATCTTCGACGATTATTATATCCTTGCCCTCCACTTTGCGGTCAAGGTCCTTTATCATCTTGACTTCACCCGACGACTTGACGCCGTTTCCGTAACTCGAAATAGCCATGAAGTCTATTTCAAGATTGATCTTCATCTTTCTGATAAGGTCTGTGAAAAACATTATGCTACCTTTCAAGATCGCAACCATAAGCGGTTTTTTACCCTCGTAATCCCGATCGATCTGCACTGCCATTTCCGCAATTCGCTTGTCGAGCTGTTCCTCCGACAGCAACACTCTTTCAATGGTATCCTCGTACATTGTCCTTTCTCCTTAAGTATTATTGGATATGTTACATTTTAACATATTTGTTGTGCCTTTGTCTACTTTTATTGAGGCGGAAATCTCAATTCCGAAAATTAAAAGCACTTTTTTTCCGTCCGCAACGAGCAAAAGCCCGTCCCTTTCCCTCGATGGTATTTTTTTATCTATAAGATAATCTTTAAGCTTTTTCGTTCCGCCGCCGAATTTCTCAAACGTGTCGCCGTCCCTTCTCGTCCTTATTACGGCGGATCTCGGCACCTTGTCGCCGTCGAAATACAGCGTTTTGTCTTTCTTCTCTATCTTATCGGCAAGGCTTATATTGACTCTCTTTCCGCAAACGGTCATTTCTCCCGTTTTAAACGGAGCCTCTTCGCTATCTCTCCCCTTCTTTATATATAACGTGATCTTATCGTAATCTTTTACCGCCGCAACGTTTTTCGGAAGATCGATCGTCGTTCCGTTCCGTGCGTCTTTTAAAGCCGAAATTTCGTCTATATGCCTTTTCTCGTAGTCCTTAACTATTCCGACGTGCTTCATTGCTATGACGGCTGAACGGGCGAAAATAACCTCGTCAAGCCCAACCGCAAAGCTCGCCTCGCCGTCTTTTAATTCAACGCTTTTTTTTGCGATGCAATTCAGGTATTCGTCGTCCTTTGCGGCGAGAACGGCAAACCTCTCCACCGCCGTTTCAAAGCTTTTGAATCTGCTCTTTATAAGCGGAATAACTTCAAGCCGCAAAAAATTTCTCGCATAGCCGGTATCAAAATTAGTTCTGTCGGTAACGAACGGCAAATTATTTTTTAAAACGTAATCGTCTATTTCATCCCTCGTAACGGAAAGCATCGGGCGAAGAATTTTTCCGCCGTGCGACAGGGAAGATATTCCGCCGACGCCCGAAAGCGACGTGCCCCTTAAAATATTGAAGAGGATAGTTTCCACGTCGTCGGATAGATGGTGCGCCGTGGCGATAAAATCGCAAAAGCCGCTCTCTATCGCCTCGTCAAAGACCTTGTATCTCAATATTCTTGCCGCCTCTTCCTCGGATAGTCCATCTCTCTCGACGAGCCTCGGCACGTCTACGCTTTTAAAATATAGTTCGACGCTTAATTCTTTACAAAGTTTTTTTACGAATTCGCTGTCCGAAACCGATTCTTCCCCACGGATGCCGTGTTCGACGTTTACCGCTTTGAGCGTTATGCCGAGTTCGCCTTTCAGCTTTGATAAGAGGTGAATGAGCGCCACGGAATCTTTTCCTCCCGAAACGGCGACGGCGACAACTCCTCTGTTTTTCAGAAGTTCCATATCTAAATTCATATCGATTACATTATAACATATAACGCAAAAAAAGGGAAATATTTAAAGGCTTAAAGTTTTTTAAAATTTTTTTAAAAAATGTGCTTTTTTTAGTTGACAAATATTTAAAAATCGGTTAATATAATAAAGCATTCGGCGCGGAGTAGAGCAGCTTGGTAGCTCGTCGGGCTCATAACCCGGAGGTCGTGAGGTTCAAATCCCACCTCCGCAACCAGTAAGTACGGTGTGCAGGCGTAGTAAATGCGCTTGCACTGAAGTACAAAATATGGCGGCGTAGCTTAGTTGGTTATAGCGGCCGGTTCATACCCGGCAGGTCGTTGGTTCGAATCTGACCGCCGCTACCATCATTAAAAAGGGCGGAAACGCCGTTTGAATATAAAATAAATATAAAAGGCCCCTTGGTCAAGCGATTAAGACATCGCAAAATCAGGGCTCCCAAAAATAGGATATTTTTGGGAAGAGGAGCAATCGTTTAAAAAGGTTACCGTTTTGAGTTTACGAAGAACGGTTGGCATGAAAACGAATTGCGACGAGGCGGTATCATGGGTTCGCTCGTCCGACCTTAAGAGGACGAGAAAAAAAATTTAATATGGCCCCTTGGTCAAGCGGTTAAGACATCGCCCTTTCACGGCGGTATCATGGGTTCGAATCCCGTAGGGGTCACCAAACAAGTTAAAGGCGAACCCGTTTCCATTAGGAGACGGATTCGCTTTTATTGTTAGGCTAAAATAATTATTTTAAATATTTAAAACAGCAAGATTTTACTTACTGTTTTACTGTTTTTTGAATATTTGGTCTGTCAGTAAACCTTGATTAATTATTTTTTGATTGATAAAATTATAAATAATAATCAAGAAAATTGTATGAAAAACAATATATCTGTAAGGATCACATAGACTAGAAAATTATGCTGTTTTTAACTGCGATTATCGTCGCTTAAACATGCAAGTCGCAATATGTTTTCAATTATTATCGGCAATTTTTTTACCGCATAAAAAACAGTTTACTGTTTTTGATTTTTTTGATATAATTAAGACATGAAAAACATTCTGATAACCGGCGTGTGCGGAGGAATGGGCGCCGCCACGGCAGAGCTGTTATTAAAAAAAGGTTACGCCGTGTACGGCGTCGACAGAAACGACGTTTGCAAGACAAGCGGCGTAAACTATCAAAGAGCCGATTTGACTTCCGCCGAAGAAGTAAACAAAGCGGCGGAGCGTTTTAAAGACGTAAAATTCGACGCAATAGTCCACTTCGCCGGGATTTACAATATGGATTCACTGATAGAGATAAGCGAAGAAAACTTTGAGAAAATATTCCGCATAAACCTTTTCGGCGCATTTTATGTGAACAAGGCGTTTTTCGGACAATTAAATGAACGTGCGAGGATAATTATGACTTCGAGCGAGCTCGCTCCCCTCGATCCCCTGCCGTTTACGGGCTTATACGGCATTACGAAAACGGCGGTTGAAAAGTATGCCGACGCACTTCGTATGGAATTGAATTTGCTCGGGTTTTCCGTTTCCGTAATTCGCCCCGGCGCCGTAAAGACGGGGCTGCTCGGAGATTCGACAGCCGCCCTCGACAGACTTTGCGCAAACACAAAGCTTTACGGCTGCAATGCCGAAAAGTTCAGAAATATAGTCAATTCGGTTGAAAATAAGAGCGTTTCCCCGGAAAAGATAGCTTTGACGGTCGAGAGGGCGCTGAGGGCAAAAAAGCCCAAGTACGTCTACAATTTAAACCGCAATTTCGCCCTTCGCCTTCTCTCGTTTCTCCCGAAACGCTTTCAGGTGTGGATAATCAAAAAAATAATTTCAAATACCGCTTCCGTGCGGTCTTGATATAAATTACGGAGAGTGTTATGAAACTTAAATTTTTAAAGAAACTCATCTGCCTATTGCTCGCTCTGTCAACGTCGCTTACCTTTTTTGCATGCGACGGCGGCGAAGAGGGGCAAACGGCTCAAACGCCCAAAGACAAAGTTATGGTCTTATTCACGAGCGACGTGCATTGCGGCGTCGATCAGGGCTTCGGCTATGCCGGGCTTGAACGCATAAGGGAAAACTATGAAAGTTCGGGCTACGAAGTAATTCTCGTCGACGACGGCGACGCTATTCAAGGCGAAATGATAGGCACTATATCCAAGGGCGAAACGATAATAGAGCTTATGAACGACCTTCGTTACGACGTCGCCATACCCGGCAATCACGAATTCGACTACGGCGTCGAAAACTTCCTTTCTCTTGCCGAAAAAGCAAACTTCCCGTATATAAGCTGCAATTTCAACAAAGAAGGCGAACTCTTGTTCGAGCCGTATATAATCAAGCAAGCGGCGGGCTTGAAAATAGCCTTTATCGGCGTTACCACGCCCACGACCGTTTCCTCTTCCACCCCGTCGTTTTTCCAGAACGACGAGGGAGAATACGTCTACGATTTCATGCAGGACGCAACCGGCGAGAAAGTATATAATGCCGTTCAAAGCGCTATAAACGGAGCAAGGGCGGACGGTGCCGATTACGTTTACGTTATGGGGCATCTCGGGCTCAATGCCGGCGACAGCCCATGGACGTATGCCGATATCATAGGACATACGAGCGGCATCGACGTGTTTTTGGACGGGCACAGCCACGACACGAGGCAAGTCATAATGAACGATATGGGCGGAAACCCCGTCGTCCGCTCGGCTTGCGGCACGAAGATGGCAAATATAGGTTACAGCATTATTACGCCCGAAAAGGGTATCGTCGAAACAAATATATGGAGCTGGACGAACAAGATAAGCGCACCCGACCTCTTGGGGATAGACAACGAAGTGGGCAGAAAGGTCGAAGCCGCCGAAAAGGAGCTTAAAGAAACGCTCGGCAAAAAGGTTGCGACGTCGGATATTACGCTCACCATAAACGATCCCGAAGAAAAGGACGGAGCAGGCAACCCCATAAGAATGGTAAGGCGTGCCGAAACCAACCTCGGAGATTTCTGCGCCGACGCATTATTAGCGCTATCGGGAGCGGACGTCGCATTTGTAAACGGCGGAGGAATAAGGGTTGATTTAAAGTCGGGCGACGTAACGTATAACGACATTGTAAACGTATTTCCGTTCGGAAACGTGATTTGCGTTATAGAGGCTACCGGGCAACAGATAGCCGACGCCTTGGAATGGGGAGCTTCGGCTCTTCCAGATGAAAACGGCGGTTTTCTGCAAGTTGCCGGGCTGACTTACGAGATCGACGTTTCCGTAAAAAGCGGTTGCTTGAAAGACGAAAACAATATGCTCGTCGGGATAGTAGGTGAAAGGAGAGTAAAAAACATTATGATAGGCGGCGAAGAGATAGAAACCGATAAGACATACAAGGTCGCCGGATCAAACTACACTCTGCTTCAAAACGGCGACGGGCACACTTCTTTTAACGGCGCAAAGGTTTTGCAAGAACACGTCGGGCTCGACAATCAGATACTTATCGCCTATATCTGCGACGTACTCGGCGCAAATATAGGCGTCGGGTACGAAAACCCATACGGTCAAGGCAGAATTACGATAATATCTTAAAAAAAGCGATATAAAAGTAAGGCGGAAACTCTTTAAGTTTCCGCCTCGCTTTTTCTTCGTTCATTTTAAACTTCGTTCATTTTAAACTGAGTTTAACTTCCGTTTCGCCTTTCCCTGCGCCTAAAAGACTTCTTAGTTCGCTATCCGTATAGCCGTTTATTCGCCCGAGCCTCGTAAAATTCCAACTGTTTTTGCCGTAATAAAGGCATACGCTCGTACCTTGATAGAGTATTACGTCGCCCGAAACGGTATCTATCCTCTCGTTGTTCTGCGGCAGAGTATGCCCTATACCGCCCACTTTCTCGAAATTGCCGTAATCGTCGGCGGTATATACGATATCGCCCTTTTTCAAAAGCTCATATAAAGCCGCCGCCGAAGAGTTGTTTACAAGTTCTGCTTCGAGCTTGTTTCCGTTGATATAAACGTACATTTTCATTTCTTCTTCCTCTCTTTCAATATCGCTTACGCCCTCGTCCGTCTGCGCCGTGCCGCCTGTCTTATCATCTATGACGGAGCTTTCCGAAACTCTTCCTCCTCCGCATGAAAAAAGAAATAACGACAGTAACAAGCAAGCGAGCGCAAAAATCAAAGCCCTCGTCCTTATCTTAAACATAATCATTTCATCTCCTTTTCCCAAAACCTTATCATGTTTAGCCCGAGTTCGTCCGCAACCTCTTCGAACAGCACGTCGTCGTTTAAACGGGCGAACGTCGGCGCAAAATCTCCGAGCTGTTCTCTCCCTGCCGTCTGCACTATCTTTTCACTCATTTTATTATCTCCTTATATATTTCTCGTCGTCTTTATTGCCGACTTCGCTTACAAATCTCTCTACCCTCATATGAACGTCGTATTTTTCCCTGAGCCTTGCGATCTCGCCCATTAAAGGCGAATTATGATGCTTGTCGAGTGCGGCTTGTGAAGCCCAGCTGTCTATCAAAAGCACGGCGTCTTCGCCGCCGAGCGGCAAGAAATAATCGTACCTCTCGTTACCTTCTTCGGCTCGCACCATATCCGCCACGCCGCTTTTTATCATCTCTTCGGCAAATTGTCTTGCGCCCTTCCCACTGTAATATATATTTATTGTTATGCTCATATTTCCCTCACGTTTGCACACCGATTGGTGAGTTACCCCTAATCTTTCGGCAAATTCTCTCTGCGACAAGCTATCTCGTCTTTTAAAATCATAACTCACCTTTTTTTCATTATAACATAATTTCAATACGATGTGCAATAAAAAAGGTATAATAAAAGGTTGTTTTTTTTAACAACCTCTCAATACGTATTTTATAAAAAACGCATTTAATCGACTTATAGCGTGGCTTACGCCGTCTTTTCGGACAACACGCCGCCACTCATCGAGTAAACTTTATCGGCATACGACAATGCGTCTTTATCGTGCGTTACCATTATGACGGTTGCGCCGCCCTTCGCCGCATTTTTTAGCAAACTCATTACAAGCGCCGTATTTTCCTCGTCGAGATCGCCCGTCGGCTCGTCGGCTAAAATGACGGAAGGCTGCATTATAAGCGCCCTCGCAATCGCCATTCTCCTCATCTCGCCGCCCGAAAGCTCGTTCGGGTAGACGTCCTTTAAATCGTACAGCCCGACGGCTTTTAAAAGCTCTTCGGCTCTTACGATCTTTTCGCCGTCGCATTTGCCGTATATCTTCGACGGAAGCAATACGTTTTCAAGGACGGTAAGGCTTAAAAGCCCCGTCTGCCCTTGCGGAATAACGCCTATATTTTCATTTCTGAATTGCGACCTCTCTCCGTCCTCGGAAAGGTAAAGGTCGGTATTTCCTATATATACCTTGCCCTCAGTCGGCGTCAAAAGCCCTGCGAGCATATTTAAAAACGTACTCTTTCCGCTGCCCGACTTTCCGACGATCTCTATAAACTCGCCGCTCTCCGCTTGAAAATCGGTACTTTGAACGGCATAGAAAAAGTTAGTGCCCGCCTTATTTCTCAAAAAAGTTCTGCTTATCTTTTCAGCTTTTACAACCATTCAAGCGTCCTCCCTGAGCATAAGCCCTGCGTCGTTTTTGCTTAATTTTTTGACAGAAAACAATGAGGCTATAACGCCCGTCAGCACCGAAATGACAACTGCCGCTACCGCAAAGAGCGCTAACTGCCACCATTCGGGAACTAAATATGGCATCTGCAAACTTCTCCTTATAATTGCGCCGAACGGCAATATAAACGCCCCGGAAAGTATAACGCCGACCGACGCTCCGACCGCCGACAATATTGAAATTTCAACGATAATCAACTTATAGAGCGACTTTTTAGACGCACCCATCGCACGAAGCACGGCAAATTCTTTACCGCGTTCGTTGCATATCGCAAAGAGCGACACGCCGAGGATAACCACCGAAAGCACCCATATCATTACAGATAGAGCGCCTATTATGCCCGAAACGTTATCGAGCCCTCCGGCAACGCCGCTGACGTAGCTCGTCGAACTGCCCGAGCGTATGCCCGTTACCGCCATGTTTATCTGCGCCGCAACGCTCTCGGCGTCGTAACCGCTTTTAACCTTTATCATTACCGCCGAAACGGACTTATCGACGTTCACCCCGTCCAAAAACGTAAAGCCGAGTTCCTTTGCGTTTTTCGCCATCTGCTTAATGGTATTCATATTGGCGTAAACGGCGGTATCAAGCCCCGTCCCCGTCCTTTCAAGCGTGGCGACGACGTTACATTCGACGTTGTAAAATTTAAGTTTTCCGCTCGTCGTTACGGATATTTCCGAGCCGACGACTATATCCCCGTCCCCTATACTTCCGCCGTACTTCCTGTTTACCCACGGCAGAACGGAAAAGTCGGTATCGGGATCGAAACCTATTATCTGTACCGATGCCGAACAACAGCTTGCGCTCGTCGAGGCGAGGAAAAATTGAGGAGAAAGCTTATCTACGCCCTCGACATTAGCTATCTTGTCGATCTTAGACGAACTCATATAAAAATTGCCGGGGATACCTTGTAAAAGCACGTCCTCGAACTGTCCTTCCGACCGAGCGGCATATGGAACTACCACGACGTCCGCACCAAGCCTTGCGCTGTAACTGTCAAGCCCGTTTTTAAGGCTCGTTACCAAAATAGTGCCGCCGAAAAGGACAAAAGACAAGAGGGCGACAAGTGCGGAAAGCGCAAAAGTCCTCAGCGGTTTTCTCTTTAAGTTTTTTAACGAAAGCTCCGCAAAAAAATTCATTTCTTTCTTTCTCTAATAAAGTAGTAACAAAAATCAAACGCCGCAGCAAGCGCCGTCAAAACGGAAAAAACTATCGTAAACGGCTTTGTAAGCTCCATGCAATGCGCCGAAGAATGTGCGCATAGCGAAATTACGTTGCCCGGTATTATCGCCGCCGTTATCGCAATCGACAAAATGCAAATATCCACGCCGAGCTTCATTTTCCCGTCCGACAATAAGATATGCACGGCGGAGATGACGGTTAAAAGTATTGCGAGCGAAGCGATGGCGTTGCCCGCCCAATGACAGACCATATACATTCCTTCCGCCATCGGCGCACACGGCGCAAACCAAGTAAAAATGCCGACCGTAAACACGGCGCAAATAACGAAAACGACGACGTCCGTTATGCCGAATTTTACGTTTCTCTTATTTACCAACATATAATCACCTCATAGTTAGTTTTGACTAACTTTATTATATAATTTTCCGCCCGCATTGTCAAGCGGACGGACGGGGTTATTTTGATTTTCTTTTCCATATTGCCACGGCGTTTGAGTTTACGAGAAGTTTTTCGGTGTCGATTCCGGCGGGACAGACGTCCTTGCAAGCGAGCGACTTGCCGCAACCTGCGTAAAAATGCTTTTTATAAGCCTTTGCTATCTCGTCCCTCTCTCCTTTGGGAAGCTCCGATATAAGCCTTGAAGTGAGCGCACCCGCCGCCATGCCGAAGAACTTGCCGCCCGAATAGAAGTTGGGGCAAATTTCAAGACAGCAACCGCATTGAAGGCATCTTGAAGACTCGTATTGAATTTCCTTTCCGTTTATAATCGCCTCTTTCTCGTCGGGCACCCAGCTCTTCATCTCTTTGAGATTTGCAAAAAGTATCGACCTATCGACCGTAAGATCGCACACAACGGGAAATTTTTTGAGCGGCTCTACTCTGACTTTTCCTTTAAACTCGCTTATTTTAGCGTCGCAAGCAAGCCTCGGTCTGCCGTTTATGACCATTGCGCACGAGCCGCACTTCTTTTGAAGGCAGCTGCATTCCCATTCGATCTTCTCGGCGGCTTTTCCGTCAACGTCTTTAAGCTCCTCTCTCTCGTTGAGCTTTTTAAGCGCCGTAGCTATCGTGTCGCCATCGCCGAAAGGCTCGTATAAAAAGGTCTCAAAGTATTGTTTATCGCTGTTTTTCGTCCTTAAAATTTCTATAAAGATAGCCATTTACCGACCTCCGCTCACGCCTTTTTGAATTTTATGACTATTTCGCCGCCCGAAAATACCGCCGTCGACTTAGCCTTGTATTCTTCACTTTGCTCGGGGAAGTCCGCACGGTAATGCGCCCCACGGCTCTCCTTCCTCTCTATTGCGGAGAGTATCATCGCCTTGCCGAGCGTCGCCCTCGCCATCTCGGTTTCGTTCTTTGTTTCGGAAATAAGTTTTTCCACCTTTTCAAGCGAAGAGATAAGCCCCTTTTCGTCCCTTATTATTCCAAGCCCGTCAAAGAGAATATCCCTTAGTTTTTTATTGAACGACGGCGAGCCGTCCGCTCTCTCCGCATATCCGAACGGCAGTTCATGCGAGCCGTTATCCGTGGCGGCGCACTCGTAATTTTCGTCTACCGCCGTTTTCGCCGCAACCGTTCCGCCGTAAATTGCGCCGAGCATGGAATTTCCGCCGAGCCTGTTCGCACCGTGATATATCGAGGCGCACTCGCCTGCGGCATACAGACCTTTTACGTTCGTCCTATGCCCTTTATCGACGCTTATCCCGCCCATAAAATAGTGTATCCCCGGCTCGACGGGAACGGGCGTTACAGACGGATCAATCGACTTATAGGCGGTTATTTCCTCGAAGAGATCGGAAAGTTTATCCCTCTTGACTTCTTCGGGAAGCCCCGTTAAATCGAGATATACCTTGCCGTCCGTTTGCCCGTCGTGAATTGCGAGATAACATTCTCTCGACACGACGTCACGGGGCATAAGGTTTTTTAAAACGGGATATTTTTCTTCCATAAAATACCACGGCTTGCCGTTTTTAACGGTAAACAGTCTGCCGCCCTCGCCCCTCGCCGCCTCGGAAACAAGCATTCTCTTGTCAGCAACGGCTATCGTCGTCGGGTGATACTGAATAAATTCGAGATCGGAAAACTCGACGCCCTTTGAAAAGGCGATCGACTGAACGTTGCCGTTATTCTGCGTCGTACCCGTTGTAACTTCGGGGAAAATGCCGTTCATACCGCCGACGCAAAGAATTGTTGCGCCGAAAAATTCAGCCGTCCTGCCCGTGTATATATCCCTTACCGTTACGCCGCAAAAAGCGCCGCCCGATATTGAAAGATCTATGACTTCATGATGAGGAAACCTCGCTATAAACCCTTTATCTTCGTATTTCCTCGCCTCGTCGATAAGGGCGGTCATAATAACTTTGCCCGTACTGCTCTTTGAAAACGCCGTGCGCTTTTTCTTCTGTCCGCCGAAATTTCTCTGCGCTATCTTGTCGCCGTTTAAGTGAAACGGCACGCCGAGCGCCTTCAACTTCATTACAATATCGGGTGCGGCGGCTGTAAAGTCCTTTATAGTCTGTTCGTCCTCTAAAAACACTCCGCCTTTCATAGTGTCGAGGAAATGTTCCTCTACCGTATCGCCCTCGCCCATATTGTCGAGTGCGGCGTTTATCCCCCCTTCCGCAAGGACGGACTGCGCCCTCTCCGACGGTTGAACGGAAAAGAGATTGCATTTTTTACCGCATTTAGCTATGGTTATCGCCGCCGAAATGCCGCTTAAACCTGCGCCTATAACGTTTATCATAAATTCCTCCCGTCAGGCGATGTGCCACCTTATATAATATACTATAAATGCCGCTATAAACACGACCAAAAGCACCGACAAAATAAACAGAATATCCGCAACACGTGCCTTTAATCGACCTATACCGAAGGATATGAGCATAGGTTTGGCGTTTATCACGACGTGTAAAACGATAGATACGACGAGAAGTATCTGCGTAGTAAGCGCCACGCCGTCGAACACGCTCAGTCTTCCTTCGCCCACGTCGAAAATGACGAGGTGAAAGACGAGAAGTATCATTATTGCTATTCCGCTTATCCTTCTCGCCCAAAACATCAGGTTGCCTTTAAAATAGTGAACGCCGGCTCTCTTCAAAGCTATCAGAGTTTCGACAGTCGTCCATATCCCGATCGCAGTATGTAAAGCCACAAGGACGAAAATTACCCTCGCAAGGTGTTTCATACTGTTTGCCGAAGCTCCGAAAAGCCCGAACGAGGCAAACACGCCGTGGATTATTACGCCCAATAAAATAAGCGACGTAAGTATTGCGTTTATCTTTCTTATCATGCCTTGCCCTCCACCTTTATGGTTTTTACGCCCTCCGTTTCAAGCTGTAATTTATATGCCTCTGCATACTCTTCGGACATAATAAGTATGTCTATAAGTCGATTTTCAGCCTTTGAAACGGTTAACATAACGTTTTCACGCCTTATTTTCATCTGGTTTACCGCAAGCCTTGCCATATATCTTTCCGCAAGCTTATATGCGCTTTCGTCGCCTGTCGCCACAAGGCAATTCACGTCCTCCATAAGCACGTCGTAATCTCTCTCGTTGAAAAAGTTATCCCATTCCTTAGCGGAAGTAAAATACTTGTCTTTCACGTTCATCTGTATGACATAATTGCCCGACGGGGCGTCGGGCAGTTCTATCGTCGCACCGGATAGGGCGTCAATGCCGGAGCCGCCGAACACAAAGTCCTTATACAGCACGGTCGGCACGCCTAAAATGACGAGCAGCGAAACAAATATTATTAAGAAATGTGCGATAATATTCTTCATATTACCATTATACTACTTTTTGATTGCTTTTTGCAAGGCATTTTCGACGGCTTCTTTAAATTGTCCGAATGAAATCGTTGCGCCCGAAACTGCGTCGACCTTGTCGAGAGTGCCGTAGGCGACTATCGCCTTTTCGTAAGTGGCGTTCGCCCTCAAAGCTCTTTGCGCTCTGTTGTAGTAATCACGATTGGCTATCTCACCGTTCTGCTTGCCGTAATTTTCGTCTTTCTGCGTTCCGTCCGGCTCGAACGTGTTGAACGTGCAAGCGGTGATAAGGTTGTCCTTTATAGTTATCGTTACCACGCCGTAACCTGCGCCGCCGTCGTCCTCGTCGCCCGAATATACCGAGCTTTTGCCCTCGTAAACGCCGTCGTTATACTCTTCTCCCCCTCCGCATGATACAAGTGCCAAAAGCGAGAGAACTATTGCAAAAATAAAAACAAATATCCTCTTCATGTTAGCCTCTGAAATTTTCGTTTTTAACGTCGCTTATTATTCTGCCGTGTTCGAGCCTTATCATTCTCTCCGCAACCTCGCCCACTTCGGGATCGTGCGTTACGACGATGAGCGTCGTGCCCTCTTTGTGAAGTTGGCGGAAGATATCTATTACGATATTTTCGTTCGCCTCGTCAAGGTTTCCCGTCGGCTCGTCGGCAAGAATTATTTCGGGGTGGTTTATAAGCGCCCTCGCCACGCAAACCCTCTGCTGTTCGCCGCCCGAAAGCTGGCTGGGAAGGTGTTTCGCCCTCTCTTTAAGCCCTACCCTTTCGAGCGCTTCGAGCGCCTCTTTCTCGTCGGGCATACTGTGATAATACTGCGAGAGCATTACGTTTTCGACTGCGCTCATATAGCTTACGAGGTGGAATTGCTGGAAGATAAGACCTATCTTATCCCTTCTTATCGACGTGAGATTTTTCTCGCTCTCTTTGGAAATGTCCTTTCCGTCCAAAAGCACTTCGCCCATAGACGGCTTATCCATACAGCCGATAATGTTCATCATCGTGCTTTTACCCGAGCCCGACGGACCCATTATGGCGAGCCATTCGCCATCTTCGACCTTCAAATTAATATTGTCGAGTGCCTTTAATTCGCCGTATATCTTAGATACGTTTCTTATTTCAAGTAAACTCATTTTATTTATCTCCTTATTCGCCCTTTAATATGAGTGCCGGATCTATCTCCGTTGCGCTCTTGATAGGAATCAGGCACGCCGCACCCGTAACGATGACGGAAACGACTACGCTTATCACGAGAATCAGCGGTCTGAACGTTATCGAGCTTGAAAATACGTTTACGCTGACTATCTCCGCAAACACAAAGCCAAGTACCGAGCCTAGTATTCCGCCTATACCGCCGAGAAGCAAGCCCTCGCCCATAAATTCGCCCACGATGCTCGAATTTGAAGCGCCGAGCGCCTTTCTGAGCCCTATCTCCTTTCTTCTCTCCGCAATGACAGCCGTCATCGTCGTCGCAACGCATATCATCGTAAGAACTAAAATTACCGCCGTAACGATAAATACGAGAGATTGAAGTTTGGTAAGCACAGCGCCTTCGGACGACGTGACCCTCTTTATAAGCCTTGCCTTTACGCCCTCTACGTTTGAATCTATGCGCTCGATATACTTTTCGAGATTTGCTCCCGAAGTCGAAACGCTTATCTCGACGACGTTGTAGCTGCCGACTTTTTCGGTAATTTCCGCAAGATCGGCGAGCGACATATAGAGGTAATCTTCTTCGGAGCTTCCCGTTTCGAGTATGCCCGTAACGAACATCGTCGTGCCGAGATCTATATCGTCGTCGCTCTTCTCGGCTTCGTTGTCGTAATAGTGTATCTCCACCGTAGAGCCGACCTTTACGCCCAATAGATTTGCGACGTTTTTACCGACGAGTACCTGACCGTTTGCCGTCGGTCTGTTGCCGTTTATGTACCAGTACGGGCTTGTGGCTTCCGTGCCCTTAATATCCGTTCCGGCGACCAATACGGGCTGTTCGTTTATTCTCACCGTTTCATATCTGTACGGCGTGTAGCCGACAAGTTCGTTTTTGGGAATATACGAAATTCCCTTTTCTACGTTTTCCTGCGTGAGCGGCTCTTCGCCCGACGCCGTGAATATCATGTTTGCGCCGTAATTACGAAACTGTGCGCCCATCTGCCTCGGAACGTCGTAATAAATGGTTACAAGCCCCGAAAGTATCGTCGCACCGACAACTATCGCAAGAAGTGCGATGATCATTCTCGAACGCCTTCTTATCAAAGACGACGTTATCATTTTAAGAAACATTTTCGTGCGTTTATTGTTCATGACGATCAACCTCTTATCTGCCGTGCAAAACTTCGGACGGGCGAAGCCTCAGCATTAGCCTTATCGCCGGGAAACTTCCGACGAGCGTGACGGCGAGTATTATCACCGCAACGATAAACGCAACCATTCCGTTCATCTCTATAGAAGAGCCGAATACCGTGTGTCCTATTATCTGCGCAAAGCCGAAGCCCATGAAATAGCCGCCGACCGCACCTATTATCGCCGTGATGAATATCTCCGTCAAAATCAAAATTATTATCTGTGAATTTTTAGCCCCGACAGCCTTCATAAGCCCTATCTCGCCGCTCCTTTCCATAACGCTCGAAGTTACGAGGTTGGAAATACCGAGGGCTGCGCCTATCATACTCATTATCGTGATAAGCGTCATCAAAAGCTGCGTTTTGTCGAGTATATCGCCCTCAGATTCGGCTATCTGACGGAAAGCGGACGCCACCGTATACGGGATAGCCTCTTGTATCTGGTAACAAATGGAGCTGACGTAAGCCGTACAATACCAAAGTTCGTATTCCGCAATGGACAGCGAATTTACGTCTTTCGCCGCCTTCAAAGCGAGTTCGTTGTCGGGCGTTGTAAGTGCGCTGACCTCTATTTTCTGAACGTAATTTTCCGTGCCGGAAAGGTATTGAACTTTTTCAAGCGGCGCATATATCCCGTCGTCGGACTCGTCGCCCGCCTCGAATATACCCACGACCTTTAAGCTTACCGTTTTCGTTTCGCCGTCTACAACTCTACCCGAAACGTCTATTTTATCTCCGACTTTGAGATTTTGCTTTTCCGCAAAAGATTTTCCGATCATTGCGACGTCGAGGTTTTCCGAAGCTTGCTCGTCTATCCATCTGCCGCTCTTTATTTCCCACCACGAGCGGAGATTGGTAACGCCCGTTATCACTGTTTCGCCCGTTACGAGCTTTAACGTGTGATTGAACCACGTCCCGACGACCTTGTGCTTTTCTCCGCCGACGGTAACGCTCGTTTCGACCGTGGGTGCAAAGTCGGTTATGTTGAACGCCCAGAATATCGTCTTTAACTTGCCGACGTCGTTTTCCTTTATCATCTCGTCGACCTCGACACTGCCGTCGTCCTCTATCTCGTAGAGGTTGTTTAAGACGGAAGCCGATTTTGACACGACGGTTATGTTTGCGCCGTAAGCTTTAAGTTCCTGATTTATCTTGTCGCCCACGTCGAGCATTACGTTTAACATCGCCGTCGCAATCGAAGCGCCGAGCGCTATCGTAACGGCAATTATAAGCATCTTTTTCCATTGGCGGATGTATGCGCCTTTGATCATTCTGAAAAAAAACATTTCCGCCACCTCACTTGAATTCTTCTTCGTTTAGTATTAGCGCCGCCGTCGGAACAATGACGTAACCGTTTTCGTAATCGACGGTATAGTCGATAACTATCGGGTTGCAGCCGCCTTTAAAGCCTATCGTGTTGACGTTCATAACGACGTCGCATTTTTTACAAACTATCTGATCGTTTCTCTCATAGTATCCCGCTTCGCCGCAAATATCGCAAGCGTCAAGCCCCACTCCGTAAAGGCTCGAATTGGGTTTTCTGATAACTATAAACCTCGTTTTAAAGCCCCTTTCGGTGGTGTAGCCGAAGCGGTGAAGGTGCCCGTCGCTCACAATATCTATCGGAACGTACAGACAATCTTCTTTCTCGCTGTAAGTCTTTATAAGTTTAACGGAAGTTTCGCCCTCTTCCGCCGCTTTTTTATACGATGCGGAAAACATTTCGGCGCTTCCGCTATACCAGACCATATCGTAAACGTCAAGCTCGGTATTTCCGACGAAAGTGTTTAAAATATATTTGTTTTCGCCGCTTTTCGTGGTAACGCCCTTCCAGTTTTTACCATTGACGGTAACCATTGTAGCCGAAGAAATATCCTCCTCGGAAGAAACCTCGAAAGACATAAATCTGTCGCCGCCGAAAACTGCGCTTATAACTTCGCATTCCTCGACGGGAACTTCGGCGATGACGGTCGTATTGAGAGCGACAAACCACGTCAGACAAAGCACGCCGACGACGGCGCAAACCGTGAGTACGGCAACCTGTCTGTATGCGTTTCGCCATGAAGCCCTTATCTTTCTCCTTTCGGCGGGGTTTTTATACGGCTCGTTCTGCGTAACTCCCTTTACGATGAGAATTATCGCAAAAACGGCGAGCAGACCGAGCGCAAAATATGTATAGAGATATTCGTGATTACCGCTACCAGAAGCAAAGTTGAATAAGAACTGACTTTTAACGATTCTCCTCGGCGCCAAAAGCGTCATCTGCCTTGCGAGGACGTATATAAGCTCTATTACGGAAACGCCCGTAAATATAACCGCAACCATTCCTTTCAAGCCCTTTGCCGCCGCCTGCTCCGAAAGTTTATACGAAGCGACGCCTGCGCACACGCAGACGATTATGCCGAGCGCCCAGCCCGCCAAGCGGAATAAAAAGTCGGTAGATAAGACCGATTCGCCGGCGTCGAATTTGAAGGGATAGGCGTAGACCGTCGGCAAAAAGATGAATGCGAGAAGAAGCAATACCGCCGCAATGACCGACGGGATAGCTATATCGAACGCAGTTTTGAGCTTTGCCCTCTTTTTTATGAGTGGCAACGCCGAAAGTATTGCGAGAATTGCGGCGACGATAAACAGACCGATAACTATTCCGTAATAGACGGAACTGTACGTCCACGACGCCTTTATTCTTACGCTGTTAGTTATTATCGCACGGACAATTGCGGCTAAAAGCCCCGCCACAAGACCTATTTTGACGATAAGCTTTCCCCTTTCAAGATAAAACGCACCCGCAAACGAGATAGCCACGCCAGTAAGTATCGATAGAATGAGCAATCTGTCCGTAACGCTTATTAGATATGTGAGCATTTGATTTTCCTTTATTGTATTAAAAGCCGTTTTTAAGCTTTTATTATTTCATATATAGTATTTTAAAGCGGAATAAGACAACGTATAAGTATATTTTTTTAATAAAAATACTTTTTCCATAACACTTGCAAAACCGACGGGCTATCCCGTCGGTTTTGCAAATGAAAATCATATTGTCCCGTAAAGCCAACAAATACGCATTTTCAAATTATCGAATTATTCTTCCCAAGATCCGAAAATGTAGTTCCAAGTCTTTTCAAAGGTGTAGGAAGCGGTGGGATAAACCGCTCCGGGGCCGGTTTCATCGGTGTGGATGAGGTAAGTATCCGTTCCGGGATAGGAAACGGTAAACTTAACGGTGTAATCGCCGTTGCCTGCCATCTTTATGTTTGCGCCGTAGTGAGGACCGTCGGAAGCAGCCATCGGCATGAACGTTCCCGAAGAAATTGTTTCGCCGTCTTTGGTAACTTCATAGTTTACGGTAAGATAGGGTACCCAGTCGCCTTCGCCGAAGCCGAATTTGTTGCCCTTCATAGCCGAAACGTCGAGTTCGAGGTGGCAGTCAGCGTCCTCTTTGCTCGTTCCGCCGTTCATCGTTACGGCCTGGAAGTAAACGCCGTTCATGGCGAGGTAGCCCTCAGCCCACTTTTCACCGGCGAATATCTCGACTTCGGAGAAACCGAGATCCTCTTCTTCACCCGGCTCTTCGTCAGCTTTCTTTTCGCTTGTAGCTGCGTCGTCGCACGCTACCATTGCAAATGCAAAGACGGAAATAAGCATAAAGCTTGCAAGTAATTTCAAAAATTTGCTTTTCATGTTACATGACTCCTTTTTATTTTTTTATAAGAATTTATCTTGTCTTTTTACGGTGGGCGTTAATTTCGCCTTTAGCTTCGACAAGTTTATTCACCTTGTAATGTGTTCGGCATTTTCAGCCTGTTCGGCTTGTTCTGCTTTTAGCCTCAGTTTTTTATTGTGCCTTATATGAAGTATAAACGTAACGACGGTGATAACCAGCAGTACAAGCTGAGGAATGAGCGTCGCCCGGACGGGATATATACCGAAGAATGCGAACACGTCGTTTTCCATCCAGCCAAGCCCCTTTATAGTGCCCGCCGTGATAACTTGCCCTTCGATAAGCTCCTTTATGCCCGAGCCGAGGAAGGCTATCGACATCAACGCCATAAACCCGCTCGTTATCATAAAGAAAGGTTTAAGCGGAAGCTTTATACCGAATACTCTGATGAGTACGAATACCGCCGCAACGACCAACAGACCTGCCAAAAGCCCGCCTATTACGGGGAATAAGCTCTCCGACGAGGACACGAACGGCTGATAGAAGAGAATTACTTCCGCACCCTCTCTGTACACGGCGAGAAACGCCGTAAACCCGAGCGCTATCGTCTTTCCGTTCGAAACGGACGAGGAAACCTTGCCCGTGAGGTATTTGTTCCACGCCTCGCCCTCGGCTTTGGATATCATCCAGTTTGAAACGTAAATGAGTACGGCGACGGCTATCAGTGCCGTAACGCCCTCTATAATCTCTTGCGCATAAGCTATTCCCTCGACGCTTTTAAGGACGAAACCTATAATGAACGCCGTTAAAACGCTCGCCGCTATCGCCGCACCTGCGCCGATATAGATGGCTTTCGCCTTTGACTTATTTCCCGATTTAATGAGGTAAGCAACCATCGCCGCAATGATCAGTATTGCCTCTAAGCCCTCTCTCAGCATTATCGTGAAACAGCCCACGAACGTCGCCCAACCGAGCGAGCCGCCGCCGTCTTTGGGGCTCAATTTTTCGCCGTCCTCTTTGAGATACGTTTTCAACGTTTCTATCTCGCCTTTAAGCTCAAAAACGTTGTCCTTGCTCTCTGCGCTCGCCACGTTCTTTACGTTGGCGAACTGCAATTCAACGACGGTAACTCTCGAACTCGATATAAGCCCCAAGGTCTTTTTCTCGAAACCCGAAGTTTCATACCAGCTTCCGTATGCCTTTGAAAAACAATCGTAAGCTTCGGCATAATCTTCTTTCTCGGTAGCGTTCTCGTAAATTTCAAGCCCGCCGTCTAAAAGCTTGCCTATCTCCTCGGCAACGTCGTTGTAATTCACGACGTAATCTTCCGCCTTCGTCGCCTTCCACTTTCTGTACGTCTTATAATACGTATCGGCGGCGAACGCTTCCGTTTTCGGCGTCGCCGTAAACCACATAAACAGAATGAGTGCGGCGGCTATCACCGAAAAAACCTTCAATATAACGCTCTTTTTAACGTTCATTGTATTACTTCCCGTATCGGCTTGTTGTTGCCTTTACTAACGTTTTGATTTTGCAGTTTGCCTTAGCTAACTTTGACCTTTAAAAAAAGTTTGTTAAAACTAACAACCTTCCTTTAAAAAAGTTTGTTAAAACTAACAATCTTCCTTTAAAAAAAGTTCGCCTCAGCTAACTTACACAATATATTATACGCATATTTTTTTGTTTGTCAACTGTTATTCAAAAGTTTTTTATGGCTAACAAAAATATTTTTTATTTGACTTGCCTTATGTTTTATGTTATAATACAAACGTAGGTTTGTTAAACGCAAAGAAAAACAAGGGGGGATCATAATGAAAAAAGGGCTTTTTTCT
>CACXDQ010000032.1 GCA_902766475.1 uncultured Eubacteriales bacterium | reverse complement strand
TTCTTTTTTCTTTGCGGAACTTTCCATATTATAAAACCTCGCTATAAAAGTCTATGCGGGGAATTATTGAATTATGAAATATAAAAATATTCCGCAAGCGCTTGCTTGCGGAAAAGATCATTACTGTTTGTCCTCGGTTTCGGTAGCCGTTTCCTCGTTCTGAGGCTCTGCGGCCTCGGCGGTGTTTTCTGCGTCGCCATTTACATCGTCGAAAGGCTCTTCTTTATTTTCCTCTTCGGTTGCCGTTTCGGAAACGTTGTTTTCAAAGGGGTTAGTAGAAGTATAGATGGCTTGTTTGTCGAACTTTATGCAAATTTTGTTGTCTTCCGTACCCGTTTCGAGAACAAAGGTGTTCGCCTCGTCGTCAACCTCGACGACCGTGCCGATAATACCCCCTATCGTCGTTACCTTATAGCCGGGGTGAATGTCGTTTTTCTTCTTGGTTTCCTCTTCCATCTGCTTTCTTCTCTTTCTGCCCGAAATAAAAGTCCACACCAAAAATATTACGAGGACGCCGAGAAGTATCCAGAGAAAATAGCCGTTTGAATTAGGCGATGCCTGAGCGGCGCCCGATTCGGTCGCACTCGTCGACTCAGCCAAAAGATTTATAAAGTTTGCGAACATATACGTTCCTCCTGTTTTTATCTATAATAACATTTTTAAATATTTTTTTCAAGTTTTTTATTATACTTTTATAAAAATAAAGTCGATTTTATGCCTCGCCGTCGTATTTGCGGTAAAATTCCTTTCTGAAATCTTTGAAATAGCCGCCTATGATCGACGCACGCATATCCCTCATGAGCTTTGTGAGGAAGGAAATGTTGTGAAGGCTAAGTAACATTCCGCCCATCATCTCGCCTACGTTTATCATATGGCGGAGATAAGCTTTCGTATAATGCTTACAGCAATAACAGTCGCACTCGGGATCGAGAGGGGTGAAATCTTCTTTATAAATACCGTTTCTGACGACTATTTTTCCTCTCGAAGTCATCGCCGTGCCGTTTCGGGCTATCCTCGTCGCAAGCACGCAATCGAACATATCTATCCCTCTCATAACGCCCTCGACAAGGCAATCGGGGCTGCCGACGCCCATGAGATACCTCGGAATATCTGTCGGATAATCGGGAAGCATGGAATCCATTACGTCGTACATCATCTCTTTAGGCTCGCCAACAGAAAGACCGCCTATACCTATACCGTATTTTGCATAGGGTATCGTTTCTTTTAAAGAAATTTTTCTGAGATCTTTAAACACGTTGCCCTGCACGATCGGGAAAAGCGCCTGTTCTTCGTTTTTATGAACGTTATAGCATCTGTCGAGCCACGAGAGAGTGCGTTCCATCGCCTTTTTGCTCTTTTTATAGTCTGCGCCGTATTCACTGCACTGATCGAACGCCATTATTATGTCTGCGCCGAGGTTGTTTTCGATCTCTATCGCCTTTTCGGGAGTTATAAAGTGCTTGCTGCCGTCGACGTTCGAGCTGAAAGTTACGCCCTCGTCCTTAATGTTGTTAAGCTTAGCGAGCGAAAAGACCTGAAAACCGCCGCTGTCTGTCAGAATAGGCTTGTTCCAGTTCATGAATTTATGTAAGCCGCCCGCCTTTTTGACTATATCGTCGCCGGGGCGCATATAGAGGTGGTAAGTGTTGGCAAGTATTATCTGAGCGCCCGCCGTTTCGAGATCTCTCGGCAAAACACCCTTAACCGTGGCTTGCGTGCCTACGGGCATATATATCGGGGTTTCGATATCGCCGTGCGGAGTATGTAAAATACCCGCCCTTGCCCCCGTTTCGGGATCTTGTTTAATTACTTCAAATGAAAATTTCGGCATTTAAGCTACCTGTTAAAGAAAATATAATTAGATTTGCTAAGGCGAACGGACGAGATAGACCTTTTCGGTCATCGAGGTCGTGAGCCGAAGCAGAAACGCAGTATTGCGACGTTTATAAAAACAGACAGGCGTCACCGAACGAAAAGAATCTATACCTCTTCTCCACTGCGGTTTTGTATATCGATAATACGGTATCTCTCGACGTGAAAGCCGCAACGAGCATTATGAGCGTACTTTCGGGGAGATGGAAGTTCGTTATCATTCCGTCAACGCACTTGAATTTATATGGCGGATAAATAAAAATATCAGTGTCGCCCGACATAGCCTTTACCGTTCCGTCGTCGTTTGCGGCGCTCTCCAAAGAACGAACGCTCGTAGTTCCGACGGCGATAACCCTTCTGCCCTCTCGCTTAGCCTTGTTTATCTTTTCGGCGTTCTGCTCGTCTATAGAAAAGTATTCGGTGTGCATCTTGTGTTCGGTAACGTCCTCTACTTTTACAGGTCTGAACGTCCCTAAGCCGACGTTCAAGTTTACTTCGGCAAACTCAACGCCCTTTTGTTTTAATTTATCTATAAGGTCGAGCGTAAAATGAAGCCCCGCCGTGGGAGCCGCCGCCGAGCCCTCTTTTTTACAATAGACCGTCTGATACCTCGACTTGTCCTTTAATTTCTCGTGAATGTACGGCGGAAGAGGCATTTCGCCCACACGGGACAATATATCCTCGAAAACGCCGTCGAAGATAAACCGAACTATTCTGCCGCCGTCCTCGGTTTTGGAAACTATCTCGGCTTTAAGCTCTTCGTTCACGGTCAAGACGACGCCTTCTCTGCACTTTTTGCCGGGTTTTACGAGAACTTCCCAGTCGGTAAGATCTATCCTCTTCAAAAGGAGAATTTCAACCTTTCCGCCGTGCTCGGTATAAGCGAATATTCTGGCGGGATAGACTTTCGTCGTGTTTATGACGAGAAGATCGCCGCTTTTCAATATGTCGAGAATATCTCTGAACACTCTGTGCGAGATCTCTCCGCTCGCTCTGTCGTAGACGAGCAATCTCGAAGAATCACGAGGCTCGACGGGAGTTTGAGCGATGAGTTCTTCGGGTAGATCGTAATAAAAATCGCTTGTCTTTAAAGCCACAACTTATTCCTCATCGAAAATTGAAATCTGATTTTTTGCTTTTTGCGGCATCTTTTTATGAAGATGTTCGTAAGCTCTCTGCATTGCGAGCCT
>CACXDQ010000031.1 GCA_902766475.1 uncultured Eubacteriales bacterium | reverse complement strand
ATCGCAATATCCACGTCGCTGCTCGCAACGCTTCCGTTTTTCTTGCGGAGTTCTATCGCCTCGGCGGAGAGTTCGGCTCTCTTTTCGTTCTTCTCCTCGACGGCGTTTTCGAGAAATCTTATTTTTTTAACGTCTTTTTCGACGGCTGAAAAACTATCGTTTAAGTTCATCGTTCACCTCGTTTTCTTCCGGCTTAGACCTTATTATTTTTATAATAAACACAATGAGCATTATTATCGCAACGGCGAATAAAATATAGATTATTACGTCGACGTATGCCCTGAAAAAGAACGTGAGAAGGGTTATTATCGCCCCGGCGACGAGGTTGCCGACGGCTATCGGGAGAACGCTTTCACGGAATTTCATACCCAAAAACACGGCGATGGCGGTGCCCGTCCACACGCCCGTTACGGGGAACGGAACGGCGACGAACGCAAATAAGCTTATCATCATTATTCGCCTTGCCTCCGCCTCTACCGAGCCGTTGGTCTTTTGGGCGATCTTCGCCGCCTTGCGCTTGAATATCCCCTCTATCTTTTCGATAATTTTCCTTATAAAACCTATCTTTTTCAAGAGGTTGAAAATGGGTATCAAGAGGAAAAATTCCGCAACGCTGATAATTGTCGAGCCGAGATAGGCGATGAGCGCCGTCAAAAACAGATTTATCTCGTACATTTCGCCTATCGGTATCGCCCCTTTGAGTTCGATAAGCGGGAACATCGACGTTATCAGCACGACTATATATTTACTTCCGAAAATCTTTAATAAAAAGTCCGCCAGAGCCTTCGCCATTTAGTTTTCTCCGAAAAAATTTTTTCAAAACGCTTGCATTGCGCCTTAATATATATTATATTAGTAGTATAACAAAAAAATAAAAGGGTGTCAACAAAGTAAAATGAATTTACAAAAACTGCTCTCCAAAGCGAGAAAGGCGATAGACGATTATAAAATGATTTCAAGCGGGGATAAGGTAGCCGTCGGGCTGTCGGGCGGCAAGGACAGCGTAACGCTGCTCTGCATAATGGCGGCGCTCAAAAAATTTTACCCCGAAAAATTCGACCTTGTGGCTATAACCGTCGATATGGGCTTGGGACTTGACGAGGGGGAAATGAGCGACATAAAAAAGCTGTGCGAAAGGTTAGAAGTGCCGCTATATGTCGAAAAAACGCAGATCGGCGAGATCGTTTTCGATGCGAGAAAGGAGAAAAACCCGTGCAGTTTGTGCGCAAATATGCGTAGGGGCGCACTCAATTCCACGGCGAAAAAGTTGGGCTGTAATAAAGTTGCGCTCGGTCATCACGCCGACGATCTTATCGAAACCTTTTTCCTTTCGCTCTTTTACGAGGCGAGGGTGTCGACCTTTTCGCCCGTAACGGTGATGGAGCGGCAAGACCTCGCCGTGATAAGACCAATGATATATATCCGTGAAAAGGAAGTTGCGGGGTATGCTAAGCAAAACCCGATCTTGCACAACCCTTGCCCCGCCGACAAGCACACAAAGCGGCAATACGTAAAGGATAAATTGAGGGAAATGGAGAGGGAAAACCCCAAACTTCGTGAAAACGTTTTAAGCGCACTCACCCACCCCGAACGAAACAATCTCTTCGATAAAAAATAAACACAAAAAAATATCCGAAAACGATAATTATAAAACCGCATGTATAAACGTGCGGTTTTTTGTTGTAAAAAATTATTTAAGCCCTACAATTAAATTATAGGAGAGAGCGCTATGAAATATAAAATCTGGTTACAAGAATGGCTGAGGCTGTATATAAAGCCTTACGTTAAAGAGCGGACGTATAAAAAATACGTCGGACAGGCAAATTTACATATTATTCCGTCTTTGGGCGATTACGAAACGGAGCAGTTGACGGCGACGGTATTGCAGAGCTGGTCGGTAACGCTTATTGAAAGCGGACTTTCACCAAATAGCGTAACGGGAATCATCTCCCGTTTAAAAGACTCGCTTAAAAAAGCCGTTTTATACGGCGTGGCGTCGAAAGAATTTTCAAGCAATATCATACGCCCCAAGATCCGTGAAAAGCAAGTAGATTGTTTTAGCGTGGCGGAGCAAAAAAAGATAGAGCGATATGTTTTTTCAAGACAAAAGCCCAAGCTGTATGGGTTTATACTCTGTTTGTACACGGGGCTTCGCATAGGCGAACTGCTTGCGCTTACATGGAAAGATATAGACCTTAAATCGGGTAAAATATCCGTAAATAAATCTTGTCACGACAGTTGGGTAAACGGCGAATACGTCAAGATAACGGACACGCCGAAAACGCAAAACTCCGAACGGGAAATACCATTGCCCAAACAGCTGCTGCCCGCTTTGAGAATAATAAAGAAAACGACCGACGGCGAATACGTTATCGGGGGAAAAAGCAAATACGGAGTGCAAGTGCGGTCATATCAAAAAACTTTTGAAAAATTATTGAAAAAACTTAACATTCCGCATAAAGGCGTACACGCCCTCAGACACACGTTTGCGACAAGGGCGTTAGAGAGCGGAATGGATATAAAGACCTTATCCGAAATATTGGGGCACAAAAACCCGAGCGTAACACTTAAAAGATATGCTCATTCCATGTATGAACACAAGGCGGAAATGATGAATAAATTGGGTAAAATTTTACAGGAAACGCATTAAAAAAAGCACATAGATTAAACTAATCT
>CACXDQ010000030.1 GCA_902766475.1 uncultured Eubacteriales bacterium | reverse complement strand
TAACTCTGTTTATGGTCGGCGTTATGGCGGTCATAAGCGCACTCACCCTTGTCGGGTGCGATGATCCCGACGAAATCGGGGATGACATTTATACAGACAACGGGGATGTTTATGCTTTGCAAGTGGCGTACGAAAACGGATATTTGACGTCGGATGATTTATTATCTATCGCATATTATAAGCAAGGGACAAATTATAACGAAGAGCTTATGGGCGAAGATTATGTTCCGAAAAATAAAGAACCCGAAACTCTTAAAGAAAACATCAAAGGTGAAATTATTGAAGCGTTGAAAAAAAAGACCGAAGAAGATTATATAGAAATCACCGACTATTTTGGAACTTACAATAATTGTATCATTGTTAACTATAAGGATGGACAACATTATATAGATGTAGATCCGACGAGTTATCTTGTGGAAATAGGTGGGGTAACTTTTTCTTTTTGGAAACCGGAAACAGTGAAGTTAGCTGTATATGTGTATGAAAAACAATAAAATAATTTGTTTTTAATTTTTGAACGATATAGAAACGTTGTATTTACCATAAAACAGTTTAAGATCTCAATGAAAAAGCGTGAGGACGAAAGTTTTCGTCCTCACGCTTTTTAAAATCAAGTTTTATTTTATCTTTCTTAAATCTTCGCCCGAAAAGCGCTTTGTTATGCAGCGTTTTTTGTCATTGAGCCTCGACATTATCCGCTCGCCGTATTTTTCAAGTATCTGTTCGGCGGTCAGATTAGTCGTTATCAAAAACGGCATTTTTCTCTCCGCTCTCTCGCTTATCACGGTGTAGAGGTATTGCCCGGAAACGTTGTTTAAGAGCGGCTCGCAGCCGAGGTCGTCTATAACGAGGAAGTCGCACCCCAAAAGCAAGTCGAGATAATCTCCCTTTTCGTAGACGGGTGCGTTGTGGTATCTCAAAAATACGGTGTAGAGGTCGTAAGCCGAAAGGTAAACGCAGTTAAGTCCTTGCTTTGTAACTTCATTTGCCATACATTCCGCCAAAAACGACTTGCCCGTGCCTACTTCGCCTCTGAAAACAATGGAAAAATCAACGTTTTTTATATTGCTGCAATATTTTTTCATCTTCTCGTAAGTATCTTTGAGGTCGTTTTTATCGAGATATTCGGCTTCCGAAAAATCGTGCAAAACTCTCTTTTCGATGCCGAGATCTTCAAGCGTCAGTTCGTGCAAAACCTTGATAAAACAAGCGCACGGCTTGCCGCTTAATGTTCTACCCGTGTCGCCGCACTTTTCGCAATTTACCTTCGGCGTTATATCGGCTTTTGAAATACCCATATTTTTCATGACGGAAAGCATTATTCCGTCATATTTTTTCATGCTCTCTTCGGCGGTTTTCGCCGCCTTTTCGTCGCCGCCGTAGATAGCCTTGCCGAGATCGAATTTTGCGCCGTTATATGCGTTGTATGCGGCGAGATATTCTCCGTTTTCAAACAGTTTTTCACGGTTTCTCTCGGCGGTTTCCTCTGCGGCTTTTCTCCTTGTTTCGAAAACTCCGTTCGCCTCTTTTAAAAGTTTATTGCTGTAATTCATATCTTTCCTTATAAATCAAAATCGTCGAAATTGTCCATCATCTCGTCGAGTTCGTCTTTCGTGTAAGATCTCGTAGAAATGGCGAAATCGATCTTTTTGCCCGAGGGTTTTACCGCAATTTTATCGGGCGTGAATATATTTTCCGACTTCCAACCCGAAAGCACGGCGTTTATGTAAGATAGCGGGCTGCTTTTCCCGACGGACAGCTTCGCCGCCTCTATGATCATTTCGTCGGAGAAATTCCAGCTCCGCCACGTCTTTAAATTCTCTCTGTCCCACTCGGTTACCTTTCTCGAAATTCCGGCGGCGGCTATTATCTGCCTTATAAACACGTCGTCGGCGGAAGTCGCCTTTATGTATTCCGCAATGGAATCCATCGTGATATAGCCGTTTTTGTAAAATCTCTCGATAACGTCGTTCATATCCTCTAACGTGCGGCGGTTGCGCTTAAAGCACACGTTTGCGATAAATATGAGCGTTTCTTCGTCATAGCCTTTATTCAGCCACGGCGAAACGTAATTTTCGACGACGGGGTCTATCACTTCTACGTAGACGGACAGCGCCCTGTTTATCTTGTAGGCGAGGTCTGTCGTCTTGTTTTTCTCCTTATAGTAGCCGCTTATTTCCTCAACCGAAAACCTCTTTGCGCCGAATAGGGTAGTAAGCTCTTTATCGAGTTTTTTCATCGACTTGCACTTAGCCGTCTTTGCGACGAAAACTATTGCGTTTTTCTCAAATCGGTAATCTTTTATCCACTTGTTGTAGAGGTCTATATCTTCCATTTCGGGCTTGCCGCTTAAATTTACGGCGGAGATTATCTCACCGAGTTCGCCCGAACGAAGCGTATAGTCGGAAAGTTCTTTTTCTATTTTTGCGGTGGTGGTAAGCCCCCTTGCGGCAAAGTCGTTAGCGACTTTCAATATGTATCTCATGCCTATCGAAGGGCCTTTTAAGTCAACGCAATACTTTACTATCATGAGCATTGCCTCGGGCTTTATGCCGTAATCTTCCATAACCGAGAAATATGCCGAAAACTCGTTCGTGGTGATCATTCTGTCCTCGATAAGAACTTGAAGCGAGCGGTTGAATTCCGTGTATTTTTCGGGCTTGAACTTCCTCGGTTTTAAATCGTTTATGGGTAAATACCTTACCAAAAACGGATCGGTGGAAGAGATATAAACTATGCCGAACTCTTCCCAGAACTTAAAGCAGTCAATAACCGTTTCTTCCGTGAGCTTGACGTTTTCGGCAAATTTAGCGAGAGAAATTTCCTCGTCGCCGTTTGAGCATGTGTAAAGCCCGTAAAGGTAAACTTTTACGGCGTCGCCCGTGGCGTCCGGAAGATACGACGATATAAACTTGTTGTCTACGCTCGTGTCGGCGTTTAAGTTAAAATCTTTGGAAAAAGAACAAAAAGACATAAATCCTCTTTAAAGCCGCTTGCTTTATTTGTTAAAATATATTATTATATTATTATATAATTCAAAAAAAATCAAGGCTATTGACCACATTTTTTTATAATTAAGGAAAATTGTTATGAAATTTTTACACACTTCCGACCTGCACATAGGCAAAAAACTCGACGGAATAACGAGATTGGACGAACAGAGAGAAGTTCTCGGCGAGATAGTTTCGATTGCGAGAGAGAGGGAAGTCGACGCCGTGATAATTTCGGGCGACGTGTTCGATACTTTTATTCCGTCCGCCGAAGCGGAAGCCGCTTTTTATGACTTTGCCGCCGAACTTTCCGATAAAAAGAGAGCGGTTATCGTAATTTCGGGCAACCACGACGACGAGGACAGGCTGTTCGCTTCGGGCGTTTTGGCGCTCAAAAACGGAATATTCTTTTGCGGAAGAGATAACGCCTTCCCGAAAATGCAGGTCGGAAACGTAAAAATTATCGATAGCGGAAGGTATTTTATAGAGCTTTCCGACGGCAAAGATAATATAAGGCTCGGCACAGTGCCCTATTTTTCGGACGCTCCGAAAGGCGAGATAGTGGATAAAGACGAAGGCTACGGCGACAGGGCGAAGAGGATATTTTCCGAAGCGCTCGGGAGCGGCGACGAATGTAAAATTCTCGTCGCCCACTTCTTTATGCTCGGCGGCGTACCGACAAGCGGCGAGAGGGCGGTCGACTTAGGCGGCGCAAGGGTTATAGCCCCGTCGGCTATACCCGAAGATTGTAAGTATGCCGCTCTCGGTCATCTTCATAGGCGGCAAGTCGTATTAAAGGCGAGAAATATAATATACAGCGGCTCGCCGATGCAGTATTCCTACGACGAGGCGGGTACCGAAAAGAGCGTTACGATTTTCGAAACGGACGGAAAAGAAGTCAAAAATATCGAGATCGTACCCATAAAAAACGGCAAACGGCTCGTCGAGATAAGTTGTCTTGGCATCGAAAACGCCGACGAAGCCGTCGGGAGATATGCGGACGATTACGTCAGCCTTACAATTCGTTCTGATAGACCGCTCGCATTGGAAGAAACCAAAGGGTTAAAGGAGAGATTTCCCAACATTACGCAGATAAAACTCGTCGTTACCAAAATGACTGCCGACGGCAGAATAATAGGCAGAAAGCACTTGTCCGACGAGGAACTTTTCAAGGGTTATTTCGAAGCGAGGTACGGCGCTCCGCCGGAGGACGACGTTATGCAGACGTATTTGGAAATTATGTCGGAGGAATGATATGAAACCGTTAAAGCTGACTATAGAGGGAATAAGGAGTTTTTCGGAGCGCTCGGAAATAGACTTCGAGGCGGTGGGCAAAAGCGGTCTTTTCGGCATTTTCGGAAATACCGGAAGCGGCAAAAGCACCATACTCGACGGTATGATAATTGCACTATACGGGGCTTTACCGGGTTTACAGCTCGGTGAAATAGTCAGTGCGAGAAAGCAAAAGGCTTTTGCGTCGTTAGACTTTGAGATAAGCGTTAAAGGCGAGAGAAAACGCTATCTTGTCGAGAGGAATATAGATTTGAAAAAGGACGGCTCGGCTACGGCGAGGGCAAAGCTTCTCGAAAGGTCGGGCGAGGGTTGGACGGTTATTACCGACAAGAGGGTTACCGACGAGATAGAGGGCATTATCGGGCTTGAAATAAACGAGTTCACGAAGTGTATAATTCTTCCTCAGGGCGAGTTTTCGCAATTCGTAAAGGCGAGGGCGACCGAGAGGGTGTCTATAATCGAAAGGCTGTTCGATCTCGGCAAATACGGCGAGAGATTTACGGCGAAATTAAAGAGTAAAATTTTTAAGAGCGAAAGCGAACTTACGAGGCTCGGCGGCGAGCTTGCGCCTTATCTCGAAGCGACGGAAGAGGCTGTAAAGGAGTCGGAAAAACTCATTAAAGACGCCGAAAAGGAGCTTGAAAGGGCGACGAAAGAGCTTGAAGAGGTTGAAAAGGAGAGGGAGAGCGGCAGAGAGTTTTCAAAGATCTCCGCAGAACTCATATCCCTCGACGAAAAGATAAAGGAATTTGAAAGCGAAAAAGGCGAGATAGAGAAAACGAAAGAGTTGCTCTCGAAAAGGGGCGTCGCCGTCAAGATAGCGGAGGCGGACGACGAGAGAAAGAGAGCGCAAAAAGAGTTTGAAATCGCCGCCGAAAGGGTAAACGCCGCCAAAGACGAGCTGAAAAAGGCTGAGGAAGAGGCGCAAAAATCGGTTGAAGAATACAATAAGATACCGAGCTATGAAGAGGACAGAGATAAATATTCAAAACTGTCGGCGGGGCTTGACGCTCTCCGCCCCGACTATTTGAAACTCAAAGACATCGAGGGCAAAAACGAAGATTTAAGAAAACAATATAAATTGCTCACGCAATCGTTAAAGTCGGCGGACGGTGAATTGACCGCAAACAACGCCGCAAT
>CACXDQ010000029.1 GCA_902766475.1 uncultured Eubacteriales bacterium | reverse complement strand
TTACAGTCGTTATAAGCGGCAATAATTACGAGATCACGACGTTCAGAAAGGAAAGCGGCTATAAGGACGGCAGACACCCCGAAGAGATAGAATTTGTCAGCAGTTTAAAAGAGGACTTGTCGAGGAGAGATTTTACGATAAACGCCCTTGCGTATAACGAAAAAGTCGGGATAATCGACTTATACGAGGGCTTATCCGATTTAAAAAGCGGTGTTATCCGCACCGTCGGAAACCCTTTCGAGAGGTTTGAAGAAGATTATCTGAGGATACTTCGAGCCGTCAGGTTTTCATCTACGCTCGGCTTTGAGATAGAGGAAAACACATATCGTGCGTGCGAAAAATATGCGGATAAGCTTAAAAATATATCCAAAGAGCGCATTTTTGCCGAGTTCACAAAACTTATTACGGGCAAAAACGTGCTTGAAACGCTGATGAGTTATCCCGAGATCATATTCGAGGTGATACCGGAAATAAAACCTTGCTATAAATTTAAGCAACACTCAAAGTGGCATAAATACGACGTGTACGAACACATTTCGAGGGCGGTCGCAAATATTTCTCCCGACGAAACGCTAAGGTTTGCGATGCTCTTTCACGATATTTGTAAGCCCGAATGTTTCTTTATAGGCGATGACGGGGCAGGGCATTTTTACGGGCATGCGGAGAAGTCCGCACCCGTTGTGAGAGAGGTGTTGAAAAGGCTTAAAGCCCCCAATAAGTTGATCAACGACGTATATACGCTTGTTTTGCGGCATGACAGGCAGCTTAAAAAGGGCGACGTCGGCTTAAAACTTTTGCTGAGAGATCTAGGCGAGGACTTGGCGAGGAAACTATTAAAAGTTAAGCTTGCCGACAATATGGCGCAGCAAGGATATTTAAACGCAGAATGTATCGAAAAAAGTATTTCGGACCAAAAGAGGCTCGACGAATTGTTATCTTCGGGCGTCGCTTACAGAATATCCGACCTGAAAATAAGCGGCAATGATATTGAAAATATAGGTTTTAAGGGCGAGGAGATAGGAAAGACGCTTGCGTTTTTGCTCGACGAGGTAATTTACGGAAATATAGAGAACGAAAGAGAGATACTTTTAAAGGTTTCGGAAAAGAGATATAACAAGTTAAAGAAATGAACGAGGTTTTGGAAAAGAAGATAAAAATGTTGCCGACCTCTCCGGGCGTCTACGTCATGCTCGACGAGGGCGGAAACATCATATATATCGGCAAGGCGAAGATACTCAAAAACAGAGTAAAGCAGTATTTCAACGCCGGGTATAAACCGCCGAAAGTTGCGGCGATGGTGTCTAACATTGCGGACTTTTACTATATAATAACGCAGTCGGAAATAGACGCATTATCGCTTGAAAACAACCTCATCAAGAAGCATAAGCCGCATTATAACATTCTCTTAAAAGACGACAAGACTTACCCGTATATAAAGGTCAATTTAAAGGATAATTTTCCCTCGTTTTCGGTTACGAGAAAGATAAAGAGGGACGGGGCGAAATACTTCGGTCCGTACATGGGCGGCGTGAACGTAAAGGACACGTTGGAAATTATAAACGGCGCTTTCGTGTTGAGGCCGTGTACTAAAACTCTCGATCCCGAAAAGAAGTTGAAGCCGTGTTTAAACTATCATATCGGCAAGTGCGCCGCACCGTGCGCCGGGTATATCACGAAGGAAGAATATGCCTTAAAGGTCAATGCGGCGGTCGATTTTTTGTCGGGCAACGACGACGGAATAGAGGATATTTTAAAAGAAAAAATGGCGAAATTCGCCGCTTTGGAAGAATTTGAGATAGCTATGTCTTATAGAGATAAACTCAAAATGCTCGAAAAGATAAAGTTAAAGAGGATAACGGCTCTCAACAAATTCGTCGATATAGACGTTATCGCCGTTGCGACGAACGGCGTTTTCAGCTCCGCAAACATGCTCTTTACAAGGGGCGGAAGAATGCAGGGCGGCAAGAACTTCGCATTCGAGGACGCCTCGATGTCAAATTCCGACAGGCTGTATTCCTTCATAATGCAGTATTACACCGTCGACGCAGAGATACCCGACGAGATACTCGTTGCGGAAGATGTCGAGGGGGCGGAACAGCTTTCCGAATTTTTAAAACTCAAATTCGGCAAGTCGGTCAGAATATACACGCCCGAGCGAGGCGTTAAAAGACAGCTTGCGGATATGGCGAAGAAAAATGCCGAAGATTACCTCGAAAAAGAAGTAGACAGAATAAAGCATAAAGACGATATGACGACGGCGGCTTGCGCCAAGATGAAAGAAATTCTGTCCTTAAACAATTTTCCGAGAAGAATGGAGTGTTACGATATTTCACACATAAGCGGCGTTGACAAGGTCGGCTCTATGGTCGTGTTTTTGGACGGCGAGCCCGATAAGACGAGTTATAGGCGGTTTAAAATAAAGACCGTCGAAGGCTCGGACGACTTCGCTTGCTTAAAAGAGGTATTGAAGCGCCGCCTCGACAAGATAGGTACGGACGAGGAAGAGAAATTCCCCAAGCCCGACCTCATGGTGATAGACGGCGGCAAAGGTCAGCTCTCGGCGGTCAGGGAAGTCCTTGCGGAATATGATTTAAATATCGACCTCATATCCCTCGCCAAGCAGAACGAGGAGATATTTACGGAGAAATTCGACGACCCCGTCGTTCTGCCGAGAAGAGATTACGTTTTAAGAACTCTTCAAAGGATAAGGGACGAGGCGCACCGCTTTGCGATAACCTATCACAGACAGACGCACGAAAAGAGAAATTTAACTTCCGTCCTATCCGAAATAGACGGCATAGGTAAGGTGAAGAGAAAGGCGCTTATGGAAAAATTCGGAAGCGTCGAAAACATAAAGAGGGCGTCCGTGGAAGAACTTAAAGAAACGGACGGAATAAGCCTTAAAAACGCACAGACAATAAAGGAGTTTTTTGAAAATGGAAAATAAGATCAATGCGCCGAACGGCGGTGAATTTTACAGCGGTTCGGAAAAAGTCAGCGTCAAAAATTTTGCAAAGGCGCTCGAACTCGAAGTTTATTACGAGGGCAGGGGCGAACTTTTGCTTCAATCTCTCAACGTTTCAAGACCCGGGCTTCAGCTCGCCGGTTATTTCAAGCATTTCGACCATGCGAGGATACAGGTCATAGGTAAAGTCGAATACGAATATCTCCTTTCATGCCCGGCGGCGGAAAGACAGAACAACCTCGATCAGCTCTTTTCGAGGGATATACCCTGTATAATCTTTTCAAGAGGGCTTGAAGTGTTGAACGACGTCCGTGAGGCGGCGGAAAAATACAGATGTCCGATATTCCGCTCCGACAAGATAACTACCATACTCATCAACGACATAACCATTTACCAGAACGAGCTTTTGGCTCAGACGAAAGTCGTTCACGGCGTGCTTGTGGACGTGTTCGGCATAGGCATACTCATAATGGGCAAATCGGGCGTGGGAAAGAGCGAAATAGCGCTCGAACTCGTAAACCGCGGGCACAGGCTCGTTGCGGATGACTCCGTAATAATAAAGAATATCAACGACCAGCTCATCGGCAAAGCTCCCGAAAAGATAAGGTACTATATGGAGATAAGGGGCATAGGCATTATAAACGTTCAGCATATGTTCGGCCCCGGCTCAATTCGCCCCGAAAAGGGAATAGATATAATTGCCGAACTCTCTCCGTGGGAAGAGGGAAAACACTATGACAGAATAGGCAACGAGGATATGTACGAGGAAATTTTGGGTATAGAAAAGCTCAAAATAGTCATACCCGTAACGCCGGGAAGAAATATCCCCATCGTCTTGGAAACGGCGGCGAGAAAATACAGACTAAAACAAGCGGGCTACGACGCCGCAAAAGACCTTATGGAAAGCATTTTCGGAGATAACAACTGATGTTTAAGGCGCTTTGGTCAAAGATAACGGAAGCTCT
>CACXDQ010000028.1 GCA_902766475.1 uncultured Eubacteriales bacterium | reverse complement strand
TAAATATAACTTTGCGTAGCAAAATATAACTGCGAAAGCAATATAACTTGCCGATAGGCAAATATAACTAGTGCGTCAGTAATAATCGCTATTACTGACGCACTAAAGCGGTTTGCTTTCAGCGGAAATAAATCAATCGATATCGAGGGTAACGAAACGTTCGGGAACGTGAAACGCTCTCTTTCCCGTCGGGTTTAATGCGAGCAAATTTTTTTCGGGCGTACCGCCCTCCGTTTCTATTCTGTAAGCGTTAAATCTTATCTTTTCTTTGCCCGTATAGCCTATCGAGCTTTCGGGTATGGTTATCGTAACGTCGTAGCCGCCTTCCGTCATGCGCACGTCGGCTGTAAACGGCGGAGCGAAAAAAGTCGTGTCGAGCTTTTCGCCCTTGTTTTTTATCAAGGCGAAAAATCTCGTTCCGTTCGGGGCGACTTCTATCTCGTAATATTCGTTCGGGTCTTTACCCGTGCAGAGGAAAAGTTCCACAACGTCGCCTAAGTAGATGGGGTCGTTGTCCTCGGAATATGCCGAGAAACATTTGGAATTTGCGCATTTGAAGTTAAAAATGAGGTTTCTCGAACGCCAGGTATAGCTGAGCGTCGTAGTGAACGGGGTTTCCTTGCCGGTAACGGCGTCTTTCAATTTCTTATACATATTTATATTATATCATCAAAGGCACGGCAAGTCAATTTTTTGCTCGGTCAAAAAGACGTATTTTTTTCCAAACGCATCAAAAGGTTGATTTTTGTTTAAAGTTAGTGTATAATACATTTTGAAATGGAAAAGTCCTCGGGCGGCTTGAATGTCTATAAAGCCGTAAACGTAAACAGAATATATTACGCAAATTATATCGATTTGCCGGCGAGAACGCAGATTTCTCTTCCGCAAAGCCCATGCACAATGATTTATTGCGACGAGGGGCGGGTGGACTATCGCTCACTAAGCGAGGTTTGCCGAGTCGAAAAGGGCGAAAACGCATTTGTTTGTCAAGGCGGCGACAGATCGATTTCGTGCGGAATAAATTCCAAGGCGCTCGTCGTGGGCTTTGACGGCGGCGACGACCTCATCTCGACGAAGATCGCCGTCGACAGCGGAATAAAAGCTATACTTTCAAAGCTTATGGCGTATTCCGAAAACGTTTTCGGGAGAAGTGTTTACGACATTCCGTCCGCTGACGAAAAGATGCTTCCCTCGGCTTTTTCCGGCTCTTTGCAAGGCGTGGCGACGTGTGTGGAAATTCTCTTTATAGAGAGCCTTAAACCCGCCTATAAGCCGTTTAAAGCCAATTTTGAGAACGAATATTTCACGTCGCAAGGCAGAAAAGTTGCGGAGAAGATAATTGCCATTTTAAATGCGAGAAAGGGCGAGAAAATTACGGTCGACGACATCGCAAACGAGCTTTTCTTTTCGCCGTCGTATGTAAAATCGGTATTTTTCAGATATACGGGCAAGACGATAACTGAGGCAAAGACGGAAATAAGGATAAATTCGGCTAAGGATATGCTTTCAAAGGGCGCAAAGATAGCGGACGTCGCCATATCGCTCGGGTACAGTTCGACAAGTCATTTTTGCAGTTCGTTCAAAAAGGCGACGGGGCTTACCCCGACGGAATTTATAAATTCGATTTGATATACGGAGAAGATAATGAGATTAAGAAATTCGTTCAAGATAGCCGTGCAAAACTTCGGCTTGACCTTTAAACACCTCTTATATAAGGCGATAGTGCTTGCGCTGTTTGTGTTGGAAGTTCTACTCGTCTTAAAACTTCGGGGCGGCTCGTTCATAGAGAGTTTATCGCCCGTCTTTAAAGAGATAAAGGCGGCGGTCGAGGGCATATTCAACGGGCAGATGAGTTCCGACAGTTCGATAGGCGAAGCGTTTACGGCGTTTATAAGCTACATCTCGAGCCATGTCGGAAGCCTTGCGCTCACGGGCGTAATACTACTTATAAGCGCTGTGTTCTTTAAGTTTTTAAGCGGCGTTGGCGACTGCGTTATCGTGATACTCACCGACGGGTATATGTCGAGCATGACGAAGGGCGCATATTTGAGAACGCTTGTCGAAAATATCAAAAAGATTGCCGTTTATCAACTTATAGACTCACTTGTTTCGTTGATATCGGACGCCTTGGTCGTTGCGTTCGCATATCTGCTGTTCTCTCTTCACTACATTATACACCCGATAGCCGCCGCATTTCTTGCGGTTGCGGCGTTCGCCGCCGGCAGAGCGCTCACCATGGCTTTCACATGTCAGGTGAGAACTAATATCCTCGTCGGAAACATGAAGATAAAAGAGGGTATAAAGTGCGGCATAAAGGCGGAGATAAAATATTTCGGCAGAATGTACGCCGAATATCTCGCATTGACCGTAATATATACCTATCTTTTCGTGAGCGTTACGCTCTGTACTTTCGGCGTCGGAACGGTGCTTCTGATCCCGTTTTCTTCGCTCGTCGTCGCCTCAACTCAGCTTACCGACTATTACGCTATAAACAAAAAGAGGTATTTCATAGATTACGACAACGTGGTTGTTCCGAAAGAACTCCGTGAAAACGACGAGGAGCTTTTGGGCGATATAGATATCTGAAAATACGCCTATAAGTCGATTATCGGTATATTTTCACGGATTTTGTAAAGAATAATACCATGCGAAAAACACATAAAATCATTTTACTTATAATAAACTTTATGCTTTGCGCCACGGCGATAGCGTTTACGTTTACGCTGATGAGTTCGTGGAGCGGCGTTTTCAAAATCGCCCTTACCGTTGCGGCTTCGGCGGCAATGGTTGCGGAAGTTGTATTTTTCTTCCTCAAAGGCGAGGGGCTTTTTAAATCTCTGTTCATACTCGTTGCGTTCTTCTTCATCGCTTACGTCGCAATGATAATCACCGACTTGTCGCTCGGCTTAGGGCAGTATTCGTCGGACGGAGAGAAGATCGACAAGATCGTCGAGGTGATAAGGTCTACGGGCGGCTACGGAATGGCTGTCTTTATACTCTTGCAAGTTTTGCAGGTGGTTATCCTTCCCCTCCCGGCGTTTGTGTGCTACGTTTCGGGCACGCAGATATGGTCGCCGCTTACGGCGACTTTGCTCGCCTCTGTCGGCGTTATAATCGGCTCGTTCATCGATTACGCAATAGGAAGATTTTTCGGCAAGAAGGTCGTTTCATGGATAGCGGGCAGAGAAAACACCGAAAAATATTCCAAAATGATAGGTAAAAAAAGTAAGGGGATATTTATCGTAATGCAGATACTTCCCTTCTTTCCCGACGATCTTCTCTGTATGCTCGCCGGGCTTGCCGAGATGAACATAGTGTTTTTCTCCGTCGTTATGGTGATCGTCCGCCCCGTGATCATCGCCGTATATTGTTTTTTGGGGAGCGGAAACATAATTCCTTTCAGCGGTTGGGGCATACCCGTATGGATAGCTATCGGTGCGGCGTGCATAGCGTTTGCCGTGCTGTCTTTTAAGTATCAGGATAAATTCGAAAATTGGTTAAACGGCAAATTTGCCGGGAAAAGAGAAGAAAAATAACTTGAAATGCGTTCAAAACGGCTCGGAGCAACAATCTGCTCCGAGCCGTTTTATCGTGCTGTTTTTTAAGTTTTTGCCGTCTTTAAACGGCGAACAAGTCAAAGGCATTGTAGCGCCGATTTCAGGCTTATAAGCTTATCGCGGGCTTATTTTTCTAAAAATTTCTTGTAGCCCTTGCCGAACTTGACGCACCTCGACACCCTGGAAAGGGTAGCCGAAGATATGTCCGTTTCCCTTATTATTTCCTCGTAAGTTTTGTTTTCCGTCAAAAGCTTTGCCGCCTTTATCCTCTGCGTCATCGCCTCTATCTCGGTGTATGTGCAGAGGTCGTCGAAAAGCTCTGCGCAGTCCTCTTCCGTCTTTAATTTAAGTATAGTGTCGAAAAGCAGTTTCAAATCGTCGTTCATCTCTATCATAATCTCTCCTTTCTTGCCCGAAAAGTGGGGCTATAAGTCGTTTAATCGCCTTTTTAAGGTCTATAAATGCGTATTCCGCCGGAAACTAAGCGAAGGTCGAAATCGAGCCCGTCGTAAAGCTCGCCGTCTATCTGGACGGTTACGGGCTTATCGAATTCTATCTTCACGTTTTCGACAAGTTCGAACTTCGTGAAGTCCTGTTCGAGTATTTTTCCCTTCATTAGCTTTATAAACGCTCCCGGTATCCTCGATTTTTTGAGTTTTCCGGCGATCACGAAATCGAGCTTTCCGTCGTCTATCTCCGCTTTCGGGCACATTCTGATACCGCCGCCGAACTGTTTTCCGTTGCCGACGCACGCAATGAGGGCTTCCGTTTGCTCTTTTTCGCCGCCTCTTATGATGTAAAATTTATAGAAAACAAATTTGATAAGACTTATCACGAGCGATACGACGTATTGCAATTTGCCCCTTAAAATCTTGCTTTTTCTGCATCTTTTAAGTATGTCCACGTCTATGCCCGTGCCTATGATGTTCAAGCCCTTTTTGCCGCCGCACGTCATATAGTCGGTAGGCTTAGCCTCTCCGTCTACGATGATGTCCGTCGCAGCCTTTGCGTCGAGCGGTATCTTTGCCGAAGCCGCAAAGTCGTTTCCGCTGCCGCATGGAATTATGCCGAGTTTCACCCTCTCGCAGTCCATTCCGTTGAGAGCTTCGTGTATCGTTCCGTCGCCGCCTACCGCCACTATCGTTTCGGCATCCTCTTCCGACAGCCTTTTGGCTATTTCTTCGGCGTCTTTCGCCCTCTCGGTCTTATGTATGCGGTATTCTACGCCCCTCTCGTCGAGCCTTGCGGTTACGGCGCCGACCGCCTTCATAGCCTTTCCGCTGTTCGCCATGGGGTTTACGATAAGTTCAAGCATCATTCTCCTCCGCCGCCTTTGCGCAATACGCCCTGAAACGGGCTTAAATTGCCTCGGCTACAAGTATTATACAAAATTTTTTTGTGAAAATCAACGAAATTCGACACCTTTTGAAAATTACGTCATTTTGCCGATTAACTCGCATGCCCCGTTTCGGGTGAAAAATATGTGAAAGTAAAGTGAAAGTAAACAAAATGCGAAAAAATTTCGGAAAGTCAAGAAAAATCGAGTCAATGGGTTGACTTGTTATGCGCAATTATATTATAATAAATATAACTTGTTTTAAACCGCGTATGTGCGGCTGGCGTGTTCAAATATTACAGACAAACTCTGCGAAACCGCCTGACAGACAACAGGAGATGCATTATGGGTAAGATATTCAGAAGACTAATTTGTTTCTTACTGGGTATGATCATGGGCGTCACCGCAACTTTCGGAGGCATTGCGACTTCGGTGTACTATATGTACGGCAATGTCACTGTGGGTACGGTGGCCGGTGATGATGCGAAAGACGTTCTCGGCGACCTTTCGGACGCCAGCATCGAGGACGTCGTGTCCGAGGTGATGAAAGCCATAGATAATCCCGGCGATTATACTTTCGGCGAGCTGGAACAACGTTTCGGCTTTAACACCGAGGAACTTTTGAAGAGCCTTTTCGGCGAGGAATTTTTGTCCGAGGCGAAGAAAGAGCAAGGGCTTTTGGACGACTTCAAGTCCATTTCCCTCTTCACGCTTTTCTCCGACGACGGGCTCGGTAAATTCCTGGCGGACATTCCGCTCGGCGCCGTTTTATTGTTCGTCCCCGACGACATCATGGCTCCTCAGGAAATGAATAAGATCCGCAATTACAGCGTAGGTCAGCTTTTGGAGAGCGACGAGAACACGGGCAGCCCGTTCATTCTCTCCGCACTCCGCAACTTGACGCTCGGCGGTTTCTTACCCGGTTTCGAATATAAAAACGACGAGGAGGGTTACGTTCTCTCGGCTGATTCCGAGGATAACGCAACCAACAGGGCGCTTGCCCTTCTCGCCAACGTTTCCATGGGCGCCGTAATCGACACGTTCGTTACGGGCACTTCGGATATCCCGACGGAAATAGTCGAGGGCGGTCTTTCTTCCGTCGGCGATATGACCATCGGCGACATTCTCGGCGCTTTCCTCACTGACGAGGGGCTTATCGGCAAAGTCGACGGTCTGTTCAACGGCATCAGGATAAGAGATCTCTTCTCGCTTGACTCCGAGGACGGAAAATATAAATTCGACCTTATCAACCTCACCGATAACCTCAGGATCGGCGGTATTTTGGGGTACAAATACGACGAGTACGACGGCGTTTGGAGAGATGAAGAGGGCAACGAAGTAAAGGGCATAATGAAAGTTCTTTCTTCCGTCGATATAACCACCATTTACAGAGCCATCGTCGAGGACGGGACGATCTCCGAAAAAATTCAGGGTATCGTAGCGGGATTCGGCAACTTCTCAATAGGCGACGTGTTCGAGACGCTCGGCTATGAAAAGGCGGAGGACGGCAAGTGGTATAAAGACGGCGAGCCGCTCCAAAGCGAGTTTTTGAACGTCCTTCTCGACATCATGCTCAAAGATATCGTCGGTACGGGCGACATAACTCCGCTCGGCGTTCTCAGAAACCTTCTCAATGCCGTAGAGGACGTTGCCGAGGGCTTGTCCATAGGCGAAGGCTTGGGCGAATTCTTCGGGATCGAAGTCGACGAGGACGGAAACTTCGTTTATACAGACAGTGAAAGGGGCGACGTAAACTTCGCTCTTAAAAGCATACTCGGCGTAAATATCGACGACATTATCGCCGTGTTCAATAAAGATCAGCTCGATATCAAAGAGATATTGGGCGTATTCAGAGAGTCTGTCTCCGGCGTTCGTATCGGGGATATACTCGGCTACAACGAAATAGGCGGCAAGTGGATAAATGCGGACGGAAACGAAGTCAATCCCATACTTGCGCTCCTTGCGAACGTCGACCTTGCGGGCATCTACGAAGTTGTAGATTTCTCCGGCTCCGTTACCGATATAGTTAAGGCTTTCGTCTCCGAACTTACCCTCGGCGACGTCGCTTCCAGCTTGCTCGATATGACGGTTACCGGCGAAAAGCCCAACCTTGAATATACGTTGCATTTCGGGGACAGAGAGATCGTCTTATCTCCTGCGATCGATCGTGTTCTCAACCTTGCGATTTGGCAAATTATTTCCGGATTCGACGAAAATGACGATTACGATCTCCTCAAAGAGGTCTACGACATCACCGTCGGAGATATGTTCAATTTCAGATACGACGAAGAAAAAGGTCTTTGGGGTATCGATTTCGGCGACGGCGAAGTTCATTATGTGACGGGCGCTTTCGGCAAAGTTCTCTCCTATAAAGTAGGCGAGCTCCTCGATCCCGACGAGCCGTTCACTCCTCAGCATTTCCTTGAAGACTTAATGACGCTCTCCATAGGCGAAGTCGCTCAGGCGGTATTCGGTTATACTCCCACCGAGGACGGTTTCGAGAACGTCAGGGGCGGCGAAACCAACCCGTTTATCGAAACGCTCTGCAAGATTGGTCTTACCTTCACGGAGATCTCCGACGCCATTCAGGGCAAGGCGGAAATTTACGTCTACGTTGAACTCTACGAAGTGTTCAATGGCGTTAAGGTCGGAGATTACGTTTCGGTATTTACCGACATAGACAAAAACGAAAACGGCAGATACGTCGGCGAAGGTCCGTTCGGCGCACTCTTCACGATTCTCTATAATATAGACATCGGCAGCGTTGTCGACGCCGTGTTCAAAGTTATCAACAACGAGGAACTCGATTACAGAGAACTTCTCGCAGAACTTTTAGAAGACGTCGACGATATGTTTATCGGCGAGATACTTACCTTCCACTACGACGATGAAATAGGCGTCTGGTACGTTGACCTCGGCGAAGGCGAGAAATTCTATCTCCCCGGCGCCGCTAACAAAGTTCTCTCTTACCGCTTGAACGAAGTGTTCGAGCCGGAAAACGACTATAAGCCCGACTCTTTCGTCGAGGATATGCTCGAAGTTGACGTCGGCTCTATTATGCAGTCGGTGTTCGGCTATCACATGACCAATGAGGGCTATGTAAACCTCAACGGCGACGGCTTGGATCCGTTTATGGAAACGCTTTGCAGAGTGGGGCTTACTATTGGCGAAATAGTCGATTACATAAAGGGCGAGGGCGAGATAGACGCACGCATAGAGCTAAGAGAAGTGTTCGACGGTCTTAAAGTCGGATTCTACGTAAGCGCATTCACCGACGTTGAGCTTAAAGACGGCAGATACGTCGTCGAAGGTCCGCTCGGCGTTCTCCTCGGCATCGTCTACAATATCGACATCGGCAAAGTTATCGTCGACAACATATTCAAGGTTATAGAGGGCGAAAAGATAGTTCCGCTCGAAGTTGCCGAGGACGTATTCGGCGATTCCACCTTCGGTGATATAATTGCTCCTATCCTCGACGCGGAAAAGGACGGCGAAGGCAGATATTCCAAGGACGGTAAACTCTTCGGAAACGCTATTGACGGTCTGTTCGCCGTCAAGGTTGCGGACCTAATCGACGAGATGCTCGGCGACAAGGCTACGACGGAGTCGAGAGTCGATTACATCAAAGAAATTGCGCTCGATTATATGGTGGGCGACTACCTCGTCTATTTTACAACCTTTGTCTACGACGAAGAGGCTGAGTGCTGGAAGAAAGACGACGGCTCGGAAATCTATCCCCCGCTCGCTAAACTTCTCAAAGTAAACGTAAAAGAAGTTATCGACAAGATGACGGACGAAAATTCTTCCGTCGACGACAAGATAAGCTATATCCTTTCGCTCTTCGACGGGCTTATGGTCGGCGATCTGTTCGGCTTGTTCGTCGGGCTCGAATACGATAAGGAAAGCGGTTACTGGACGCAAGACGGAGAAAGAAAGGGCGAGGCTTTGAACGCCGCTCTCTCCGT
>CACXDQ010000027.1 GCA_902766475.1 uncultured Eubacteriales bacterium | reverse complement strand
TCTTTGTTGACCGAAATAACTATCTCGGTCTAAAAAAAGCCGAAAACGTTCGTTTTTGGCTTTTTTTGTGCCGTTTTGAACGGTTTTCAGCAATTCTGATGTTAAAAATCAAGTATAAAATAAGATTGATTTTTACAACTGTTTTTTGAGTTTTTCATTAAAAACAAGACTTGAACTTACGACTTCGCTTGACACTCAGTAATCAAAAGCATATAATAAAGTATATAATAAAGATTTATGGAACAAAAGCCGAAGTTGTGTGTAAAATGGAAGATAATTGTTTTGAGATTCGTTATTTTGGTGGGGAAACCGAAAAGGTTGTAGTCGACATTAGTGCCGCAACTGTTGGCGGTCATAACGGATCTGATTATTTTATGATGAATGATTTGTTTGATATTTTAAACAATGAACAGGCTGAAAACGTTTCATATTTAGACGTTTCGTTAGAAAGCCATTTAATTTGTTTTGCTGCGGAAGAATCACGATTGAAAAATGGGACAACAATTACTATTAATAAAAAATGATATAAGTCATATTACAATTAAAATTGTATATAAAGGCATTTAATACGATTCATAACAAAATGCTTTTCAAGTGGTATAAAAATCATTGAAATATAACGCAGATAATAAATCTTTTGGAGGAAAAATAAAATATGGAAAGATATTTTTGGCGAGCAAAGATAATAGACGGAAAAAAGGAAGAATACATCCGTCGCCACAATGAAATCTGGCAGGAAATGAAAGATATCCTGAAACAAGCCGGCATCTGTAATTATTCGATATGGATAGACGGCAACGACGTTTTTGGTTATTACGAGTGTAAATTCGGTGTAGATTTTGCTGCTAAAACTCAGAATGAAAGCAAAATCGTTTTGAAATGGAATGAATATATGAAAGACGTAATGGTTATGGGGCGTGATGAAAAAACCGGGGCACAGCCGAAAGCCGACGAGGTGTTTTATTTAGAATAAAAGAATTGATTAAATGGAAATACTACATAAAGATTTTTGCATTTTTGATATTGTCCGTTTGCGCTTGTTGTATTATAGTATATAAGAAAAGAGAAAACCGAAAGACGTAAAATGAAGCGGGGCGACGATTAGTCGCCCCGCTTCTATGTAGACTTATTTTTTGGCTTATTTGCAGCCGAAACCGAGATTCATACCGCCTTTTTCTCCGCCGCAGCCGCAGAGGAGCAAAGCGATCAAGATGGGTAAAAGACAACCGCAGTTGCATATCTTGTCGATTATCCCCGTTAAACAGCCGTTGCCGCAAACGCAGATGATCAAGAGTATTATGAGTATCCAAAGGCAACAGTTGTCGCCCATACCGAAGAAGTTCATATAATATTCCTCCTTAGAAATTTATAACAGCAATTTTCTTCTTGTCGTTGCTATCACTATATTGTATTTATTATTTGAAAAAATTGTTACAGCGGAATTTTATTTTAAAAGCTTTATAACGCTTGTAAAAAAAATTAAATTATACTATAATAATATTTGCGGATACTTTTTTAAGATCCGACTAATTTATTTTTATTTTTTCTTACGGGTATCTTTTATGAACCCGATTGGAGGCAAAAATGACAGGTTTATTATCTTCCGGCTCGTGGCGCAATATGTCACGTGCCAAACGCATTGCGTACTTTTCTATCTTTACGGCGATAACTATCGTAATGCAGTTCGTTCCGATCACTTTCGGACCGGTAAATATCAATATGACTCTTATTCCGCTCGTATTGTGCGGAATGGTTTTGGGCTTTTGGTATTCGCTTTCCCTCGGAGCGATAATCGGTATCGTATTTTTGATTCAGGGCATAACGGGTTACGAGCCTTTTACCGGTTATCTGTTTTATCATAGCCCGATAATTCTGACGATAACGTGCGTCGGGAAAACGGCGATAGCCGGCGGCGTAGGGGCTTTGATCTATCAGCTTTTAAAAGACAAAAACAAATATCTCGCCACGTTTTTATCGGCGGGCATAATACCCGTCGTAAATACGGGTGTATTCGTCTTGGGTATGCTTATTAT
>CACXDQ010000026.1 GCA_902766475.1 uncultured Eubacteriales bacterium | reverse complement strand
CCGAAAGGCGGCAGCCTGCCGAGGGTCCCGAAGGGAAACGGCAGTCATCACACCTGAAAGGCGGCAGCCTGCCGAGGCTCCCGAAGGGAAACGGCAGTCTCCACCCTTTTCAATATATAGACTATAATTTTACGCTTTTTTTAAACGGCGTGTTCGGCTTTGCGGAATATATTTGTGTTTTCGGCGCAAAAATTGAAAATACCGCCCTTTTCGTATTATATAATAATGTATATATCTTTGAAACGTGGGCATAATAAAGACAGGAGGTGCGGTATGAAAATAGCTAACATCGTCGCTTATACGATCGCCATTATCGGCGCTCTTAACTGGCTTTTGGTAGGTTTGTTTTCCTTCGATCTCGTTGCATTTCTGTTCGGAGCGGGAAGCGTTCTGACCAGAATAGTCTATTCCTTAGTAGGCGTGGCGGGTATCTGGATGATATTCTTCTGGCTTGTGTATAAGCCGTTCGTAAAGGTCGCTCAGTAAGGCAATAGAAATTTTGCGCAATGTATGCGCAACCTTGGTATTATCTCTTTTCGGGATAATACCTTTTTTTAAAAAAAATAAAAAACTTCTTAAAATCGTTTGACAAGTTTTTAAATATATGCTAATATGATTAAGGTCTTTAAAAGCGATACAGAGATATCGACAAGATGAAATTTCAATTTTTCTTGGTCTTATTATGCCTTGTCGCTTTTATGCGACGAGGTTTTTTTTAGCGGTTTACCGCAAATAAATAACAAAGGAGATTTGTATGAAACTCACTTACAACGTAGCTGACAAACCGTCGATCGGTCAAACCTTTGTGTTTGCCCTTCAACAGCTCTTGGCGATCCTTGCGGCGACGATAGCCGTTCCCACGATCATCGGAAACGGAATGTCGCAGTCCGCAGCGCTTTTCGGCGCAGGCGTAGGTACTATCGTTTACCTCTTGTTCACTAAGTTCAGAAGCCCCGTGTTCCTCGGAAGCTCGTTCGCTTTCCTTGGCTCTATGGGCGCAGCCTTTGCCGGCGCAGTTTCCGCTTCGGCAGGTTACTTAGGTCTTATAATAGGTGCCGTTGCGGCAGGTCTTGTGTACGTTATCTTAGCGCTTCTCGTCAAGTTCGTCGGCACGGGTTGGTTAGATAAATTGATGCCGGCTGTCGTTATCGGCCCCACGGTCGCAATAATCGGTCTTTCGCTTTCGGGCAACGCTATCGGCGACCTTTCGAGCGGCGGCATTGCAGGCGTTCAGACTTCGCCTTACGTCGCTATCGTCTGCGGCTTGGTTACCCTCGGCGTAACTATCGCTTGCTCCGTTTACGGCAAGAAAATGCTTAAAATGATCCCGTTCATAATCGGTATTTGCGCAGGTTACATAGTAGCGGCTATCTTCACCGGTATCGGCTATGCCGCAAGCGTCGACGCTCTTAAAGTTATCGACTTCGGCAAATTCGCAAACATGCAGTGGGTGCCTGACTTCACGTTTATAAAAGCTTTCTCGGGCGATTACGTTTACGCTGACGGCGGCAACTTCGGAACTTATCTCTTGACCGTCATCGTCGCATACGTTCCCGTCGCATTCGTAGTATTCGCAGAACACATTGCGGACCACAAGAACCTTTCTTCCATCATCGAGAAAGACCTTCTTAAAGACCCCGGTCTTGACAAGACTCTTCTCGGCGACGGCGTAGGCTCTATCGCAGGCGCATTCTTCGGCGGTTGCCCGAACACCACTTACGGCGAATCGGTCGGCTGCGTCGCAATAAGCGGCAACGCATCGGTAGTAACTATCCTTTGCACGGCTGTCCTTGCTATCGTAGCTTCCTTCATAGCTCCGTTCGTAACGTTGCTCGCAACTATCCCGAACTGCGTAATGGGCGGCGTTTGTATAGCTCTCTACGGCTTTATAGCTGTAAGCGGTCTTAAAATGATACAGAAAGTCGACCTCGAGGACAACAGAAACCTCTTCGTCGTATCCGTTATCCTTATCGCCGGCGTTGGCGGAATGACCTTGAACTTCGGTAGAGTTACCATAACCGAAGTAGCGTGTGCGCTCATCCTCGGCATTCTCGTAAACGTACTTTGCTCCATCGGCAAGAAGAAGGAAAACAAAGAGAATAAAGACTGATTTAAATAAATCGGTAATCAAAAAGCCGCAAGCGGTTACGTTTGCGGCTTTTTTGCTTGACAAATATTGTTTATTGATATATAATGTTCTATGCTGAAAGGCAAATTTACAAAAGGAGTTAAATTATGGGTAAACTTAAAAAATTGAATTTCGAGCTGATGGTTTCGGCTATAATGCTCATCATCATCGGCATTGCGTTCTGTTTCTCGCTCGGCAACGGCGAAACGCTTATCAGCCAGATAATCGGCGTTGCGTTCATCGTTTCTGGTGCGATAAACATCGTCATCCTTATTATTGCGATGCTTCCGATAGCATCTTCCGCCGGTATGACGGGCGGTATTTTGATAGCGATAGGTATCTTCCTTTATGGAAACGCTTCGGTTATAAACGCAATTATTAACCTCGTTCCTTGGCTCGTTACCATTTTGGGCGCCGTGTTCATTGCGGACGCAGTAGTCGGTATAATACAGAAGAGGTTGGGCTTTGCGCAGTTCCTCATCTCGCTTATAATCGGCGCCGTAACGCTCACGCTCGGCATATGTTTCCTCACGATAGACAGTTTCAGAAACGTCGCTTCGCTTATCTTCGGTATAATAATGATAATCTACGGCGTGTTCCAGCTCATATCCGCTATCTTCGGGCCCAAAGCTTTGGTAAAATAATAAACGTAAAAATTTGCGGCGAGGCTATTGCCTCGCCGCTTTACTTGTCTATAACGTCGATATATTCTATTCCGTACCGTTTAAAAAGCTCTATCGCATTTTCGTCCACGATCTCGCCGCTTACAAGGATAGGCACGGCGGGCGGACAGCCTACCGAAACGGTCGCAAGAACTTTGCCGAGTGCGTCTTTCGCCCTCATTTTAACGGACGGGTAAAACGCCGCCTCTCTCGCAGACATAGCCTTTTCAGGCTTAATATATCTCTCTTCTCCGACAATGTTCGGAGCTTTTTTTTGCACGGATAAAAGGACGGATAAAAGCCTTGCAAGCTCGTCGCTACCGTTTTCGGGCGAAAGCATAAGCGTTAAGTAGTTAAAATCGAAAAACTCGGCTATAAGTCGATTATCGAGTAGTTTTTCGTTTAGTTCGTAACCCGTATAGCCCACGCTTTCGGCACAGACGGTTATCTTCATAGGCTCGTCGCCTATAAGCTTATAGCCGTAAGATATTAGTTTTTGCTTAATTCTATCAATCTCTTTGCATAGCTTAATTATCTTCTCGTCGTAGCCGTTTGAAATGAGCGCATTTGCTCTGTCGAGCGACGCTAAAATGAGGTACGACGGGCTTGTCGAGCCGAATAGCGATAGTGCGCCGAGCGCATTTTTTTTAAAAAATTTGTCGGCGGCTCTGTTTATGTGAAGGTATGCGCCGCCGGTAAGAACGGGCAACGTCTTATGAGCGGAATCGGCGCACATATCTGCGCCTTGCTCTATCGGGTGCCGCCCGAAAAATCTGAGATATGCGCCGTGAGCGTTGTCGACAAGCAATAACACGCCGCAATTTTTGCAGACAGCCGAGATCGACGAAATATCGACGGTGTTCCCGAGATAGTCGGGCGAAGTGATATAGAGTGCGGTCGGCATATCCTTTCCCGAAGAAGATAAAATTTCTTTTATTCTCTCGGCGGTAACGCTGCAAGAGAGATAACTTTCGCCGTCTTGCGGATATATCCATTCAACTTCGGCGTTAGTCAGAATTATTGCCGATAAAAAGGACTTGTGGGCGTTTCTGCCCGCAAGTATCCTGCATTTTTTATTTTTGTTTTTTGCGTAGAGGCACGTCAAGTACACCATTGCCCGAATGGATAGCGACGAGCCTTCGGCAGAATAAAATGTGTCGGCGCCGAAGATATCGCCGGCGTTTTTCATGCTTTCGGCAATTATGCCGCTTGCAGAGTACAAACTGTCCGCACCCGTAATTTCGGTAATATCGTTTTCGTAGCCGTTGCCCTTTCCCTTATGTCCCGGCATGTGAAACCTTGCCGAAAAGCTTGATCGGTATTGTTCGACAAAATCGCAAATGGGCGTGTTTATCGACTTATAGGCGGGCTTTTTTTCTTTATTACTCATTTTCTTCGGCGAAATTTCTCGCTATCGCAACCATAATGGCACATTCCATTCTCTTTTTGAAAAGCTCGCAGCCGTATTTGTAAACGCCCTTGACCGAGCCGGTGGAATGGTATGCGTTCGCAGCGCAGCCGCCCGAACAGTAAAGTTTAGCCCAACAGTTTTTACACTCTTCCCTCGCATATACGTTGCATGACTCAAATTCGCTCTGAATTTCCGTATTGCTTACGCCGTCGTAGATGTTTCCGAGCTTGAATTTTTCTTCGCCCACAAATTGGTGGCAAGGGTAGAGGTCGCCCCACGGCGTAACCGCCATATATTCCGTGCCCGAGCCGCAACCCGAAATGCGCTTGTAAACGCACGGGCCGCCCGAAAGGTCTATCATATAATGATAGAACGTAAACGGCTTGCCCTCTCTGTCTTTTTCGAGCATTAGCTCCGCAAGCTTTTCGTATTGCTCTTTAACTATCGGCATATCCTCTTCGGTGAGTTCGGAAGGATCGCCGTGAGCGCATACGACCGGCTCCATACTAAGCTCCGTAAAGCCGAGGTCTAACATTACCTTTATATCGTTTAAAAAGTCGGGATTTGCGTGCGTGAAAGTGCCTCGCATATAATAGTTTTTGCCGCCCCTCGCTTTAACGAGCTTCTGAAATTTAGGCACTATCTGTTCCCAGCTTCCTCTGCCGGCATAATCTACTCTGAAACGGTCGTGTATCTCCTTTCTGCCGTCAAGGCTTAAAACGACGTTGCTCATCTCCTTATTCGCAAAGTCTATTACGTCGTCGTCGATAAGCATTCCGTTGGTGGTGAGCGTAAAGCGGAAATTCTTGTTCTTTTGCTTTTCGATAGAGCGTGCGTATGCGACGAGTTTTTTTACCACGTCGAAGTTAAGGAGTGGCTCGCCGCCGAAGAAATCTACTTCGAGGTTGCGCCTCGTGCCCGAATTTTCAACGAGGAAGTCAAGCGCACGTTTGCCCGTTTCAAACGACATTACGGCTCTGTCGCCGTGGTATTTGCCCTGGCTTGCGAAACAGTAAGAGCAGTTTAAATTGCAGGTGTGCGCAACGTGCAGACACAGCGCCTTTATAACGCCCGACGTCTTTTGTTTGAGTTTTCCGGCGATAGGCTCGAATTTGTCCTCGGTAAAGAGCTGTCCGTCATCTTTTAAGTAGGTTATCTCGTCATAGCAAGACAAGACGTCTTTTTCGGTAACGCCCTTGTCCTTGTATTTTAAACAGACGGAGCGCACTGCTTCGTCTTTTTCGGTAGTCTGATATATTGAAATGAGGTCGTAGGCGACGTCGTCCACGGCGTGAACGGCACCCGAACACACGTCTAAAACGACGTTATATCCGCCGAGCTTGTATTGATGTATCATTGGTTTTCCTTTTGATAATTAAACAGTAAAAACGCCGCCTTTAAAGACGGGCGGCGTTTCGATCAGTTGTTTTTCTCGGTGTTTTCACACTTCTGGTTGGCAATGCCGCAGCTGGTCTTGCAAGCGGACTGGCAAGAAGTCTGACATTCACCGCAGCCGCCCGACTTTGCGCTTTCGCAAAGGTTGCGGGTCTTAACGGTTTTGATATGTTCCATTTTAGTACCCTCCGAAAATTATTGTGATACAATATAATTTTAACACAAATATTCCCCCGTGTCAAACGAAAAATTAAAATATTTGCTTTAATTGGCTATTTTTTATCAAAAATCCCACTTGGGTATAAAGCTTTCGCTCGCCGCTTTAAGCTCTTGAATAAAATAGCGTTCTATGCCGAGGCTTAAAAGCTTTTCGTAAACCCTGTCGTATTCGGCGGCGGTTATTCTCCTTTTCAGTTCCGGAAATCTCTCGTATTCTCCGAAAGGGGTGTATTGCGCCATGAGCGAGATATACGCCCCGTTTTTCTTAGCCGAGGCAAACCATTCGAGGATCTTTCTGCTGTCAGCCGCTCCGAGCGGCATTATCATGTGCCTTACGATAACCCCGCTCTTCATCATTCCGTCGGGGGAGAGCGAAAAGGTCTTTTTATCCATCATATATTCGATTGCGGTCTTTGCCACTTCGAAATAGTCCTTTTTGCCCGTGTATCTCTCGGACAGAGAGGGCGAGTAAAATTTCATATCGGGAAGGTAGATATCGACGTATTTGTCGATTATCTCCAACGTTTTTATCGGCTCGTAAGAGTGAGTGTTATAGACGACGGGTATGTGCGGGCGGTAGATTTCAAACGCCTCTGCTATCCTATCGACAAAGTGAGTGGGCGTAACGAGGTTTACGTTGTGAACGCCCATGTCCTCCAATTCTTTAAAGATGTCGGCAAGCTCTTTCGGCGTGATCTTTTTGCCCGTCTTTACCCTCGAAAGGTCGTAATTCTGACAGAATACGCATCTGAGCGAACAGCCCGTAAAAAAGATCGTGCCCGAGCCTCTCGTTCCGCTCAAAATAGGCTCTTCATACATGTGCGGATAGTATTTCGCAATGGCTATCTCGTCGGTCGCACCGCACGCCCCCGCCCGTTTTGTTCTGTCTGCTCCGCATCTTTGCGGACAAAGATAACATTTACTCAAAATTTCACCTCTATTACATTTTATCACGTTATACAACAATTGACAAACGTTTTAAAAGGTTGTATAATAGTTTACGACCACAAATAAGATACAGAGGAAATATTTATGAACAAATTTTTCACGAGCGAAAGCGTTACGGAAGGGCATCCCGACAAAATATGCGACCAGATCTCCGACGCCGTTTTGGATGAGATACTCTCTCACGATCCAATGGCGAGGGTGGCTTGCGAAACGTCCGCAACTACGGGCATGGTCCTCGTTATGGGTGAAATTTCCACTTCTTGTTATGTGGATATTCAGTCTATCGTAAGAAAAACCGTAAGAGAAATAGGCTATGACAGGGCGAAATACGGCTTCGACGCCGATACTTGCGCCGTGCTTACGGCGATACACGAACAGAGCGCCGACATTGCGCTCGGCGTTGACAACTCCGTCGAACACAGGATATCGGGCGACGAGGCGGACAGATTCGGCGCAGGCGATCAGGGCATGATGTTCGGCTATGCGACCGACGAAACGGAAGAGTATATGCCCATGGCGATAACGCTTGCCCACAAGCTCACGATGAAGCTTGCGGAAGTCAGAAAACAGGGCGTTTTAACTTACCTCCGCCCCGACGGAAAAAGTCAGGTTACCGTCGAATACGAGGACGGAAAGGTAAAGAGGATAGATACCGTTGTCGTTTCCACTCAGCACTCCGAGAGCGTTACGACGGAACAGCTCAGAAAGGATATTAAAAAGTACGTCATCGAGGCTTGCCTTCCGAAAGAACTTCTCGACGAAAATACGAAATATTTCATTAACCCGACGGGGCGCTTCGAGATAGGCGGCCCTCACGGCGACAGCGGGCTTACGGGCAGAAAGATAATCGTCGACACCTACGGCGGAAGCTGTCCGCACGGCGGCGGAGCGTTTTCGGGCAAAGATCCGACCAAGGTCGACAGAAGCGCCGCATACATGGCGAGATATATTTGTAAAAATATAGTGGCGGCGGGGCTTGCCAAGGAATGTACGTTGGAAGTCGCCTATGCGATAGGCGTCGCTTCCCCCGTTTCCGTTTACGTCAATACGAACGGCACGGGCAAACTTCCCGACGAGCGCATTGCGGAGATAGTCAAAAAGGAATTCGATTTAAGACCGTATTCCATTATAAAGACGCTCGATTTAAGGCGCCCCATCTACAAAAAGACGGCGGCATACGGGCATTTCGGCAGACCGGAATTCCCGTGGGAAAAGCTTGACAGAGTAAACGATTTAAAGAAATATCTGTAAAATAAAAATGGGCGCTGAATTTTGCAATAGCAAAATTCAGCGCCCATTATAGCCGAATGAAAACAAAGTTGAACTTGCCCAAGCCGTGTCTTTTGCGCCTTTTTAGGTGAGTTCTCACGGAATGAATTTGTATTCTCCGTTGCTTATTATCCCGAACAAAAACTTACAGGTAATAAAACGGAAAACGTACTTCATTATCACACATACGATAATAGATTTAGCGTAAACAAAAATGGTCCGTTTGCTAGGTCGTAAGCAAGATTATTAACAAAAGAAATGATGACTAAATATAAAGATTTATTTAGGGGGTTAAAATTATGAAAAATATGCTTTTTACAGAATTCTTAAACTTAATGTATGAAAAACAAGAAATTGAGTTTTCTTATGATGGTCATATATATAATTTTGAGTTATCCAGAGAAAATTTAGACCCTCATCAACCTCTATCGGTAAATCTTTATGAAATTTTTGAAAACAAAGATGGCGTTTGTGTTTATAAATTCTTGTATGATAAAGACACATATATAAAAGATATAAACTCTTTGATAGAAAAACCGCTGTTTAACGGTAAATCTTTAGTCGAAATTGAGTTGTATATAACTGTTCTAAGCAATTCGTAAGGATAATTGCTATTGCAAGCGCTGAGTTTGATCAAAATGTTGATTATTAAGGTATCTTTCATTCGACGCAATAAAGGGGCTGTCTCAAGTCGATTTTATCGACTTGAGACAGCCCCTTTTTGTCATTTTAAATTTCTTTGTAAGATAAATATCACTCGGCTATTCTTCCGGCCAGACGAAAGTTTGATTCAGCTTGTATTCTCCGTTGTCTATCAGCACGTTTTCACCGCTCATAGATTTGTTT
>CACXDQ010000025.1 GCA_902766475.1 uncultured Eubacteriales bacterium | reverse complement strand
GGTATCCGCACTTCGGAAGTAAATGGCGGGGTGTATTATTTAAACGGAAAGCCCATAAAACTCATGGGCGTAAACCGCCACGATTTCAACCCCCACACCGGCGCAGCCGTTACGTTAAACGACATATTGACCGACTTACGCCTTATGAAAGAACTCAACGTGAACGCCATAAGGACGTCGCATTACCCCTCTTGCCCCGAATTTTACAAGCTCTGCGACAGATACGGTTTTTACGTCATTTCGGAGAGCGATTTAGAGTGCCACGGCGTTACGACGAGAGATCCGTATATCGGTTATTTCAAGGGGTTCGACCATATGGCGGACGACGAGAGATACGAGGCGGAGATAGTTGAAAGGCAGAAACACAACGTCATCGTAAACCGCAACAGACCGTGCGTAATTATATGGAGCCTCGGCAACGAGTCGGGCTACGGGAAGTGCATAGAGGCGGCGGCGGAATACGTCAAGAGCGAGGACAAAACTCGCCCCGTGCATTACGAGGGGGCAAGCCATATCGACAAGGCGGAAAACGAGGAGAAGTATTATTCCACGCCCCTCGATTTCAGAAGCTTTATGTACCCGTCTTACGAGGAGTTTGCCGCACTTAAAGACGACAAGAAAGAGAAATTACCCGTCATTCTCTGCGAATATTGCCACGCAATGGGCAACGGCCCCGGAGATTTCAAGGAATATTGGGATACCATAAACGCAAGCGACCGCTATGCCGGCGCATTCGTGTGGGAATGGTGCGACCATTCGCTCATAATCGACGGTAAGCACTATTACGGCGGCGACTTTGGCGAAAACCTTCACGACGGCAATTTCTGCGTCGACGGAATAATGTCGTCGGAAAGGGAGATAACGCCCAAAGCTTTCGAGATGAAAAAGGCTTACGAGCCGGTGTTCATGACCTTTGACGGAAACGTGTTAAAGATTCGTTCAAGGCAATATTTTCAACCTATAAACGCACTTTTGACCGTTATTTACAAAAACGACGGCAAGGAATTCGGCAGAAAACAACAGCCCGTTTCGCTCGCTCCGAACGAGGAGATAGAAGTGGGGCTTGTGGGAAGCCACGTCAAGATAGCTTCGCTTACCTTAACGGAAGATAAAGGTCTTTTGACGGACGGGCACGAGATAGCCCGTTCGGGTCATACCGACGACGGATGTTTCAAAAAGGGCGAAGTAGCCGTCTGCGAAGTCGTATTTGCGGACAACGGGAGATTTATAGAGGCGACCGCCGAGGACACGAAATTTACGATAGACAAGACGAGCGGCGAAATTTGCTCTATCGTCGGGAAATGCGGCGAGATACTTTCTTCGCCCCTCTCGTTCAACGTGTGGCGTGCGCCCATCGACAACGACAGAAACACGACGAGTTGGAAAGCCGAAAGGCTGAGATACTTAAGGAGCGAGGCGAGAGAGATAGAGATAACGGATAGCGCCGTAAAGGTCAAAGGCATTCTTTGCTGTGCGCCTTTTGCGCCCGCCGTCGGATATGAGGCGGAATACTCTTTCAAGGTCGACAGAGTTGATATAAAAGTAGATTATAAAGCTGCCGAATACGTCAAGGATCTGCCGTCGATAGGCTTTATTACGAGCCTCGATAAGTCGTTTAACGACGTAAAATACTACGGCTACGGACCCGATGAAAGCTATATTGACAGGCGGCTTTCTTCGATAAAGGACGTTTACGAAACGACCGTCGACAAGATGGAAGTGAACTACGTCAAGCCGCAAGAAAACGGATCGAGATACGGCACTGAATTTATGGAGATAACGGACGGAAAGACGGCGATCACCGTCGAGGGCAACTTCTCGTTCTCGGCGCTTCCCCATTCCGTGTTCGACTATACCGACAATATGCACGACCACGAACTTCCCGAACGCACAGCCACCCATTTGAGGATCGACTTCTATATGTCGGGCGTCGGCTCGCATTCGTGCGGGCCCGAACTTAAAAAGTGCTATGCCGTCCCCCTCTCCGGAAGGGGCGAGATAAGCGTTGCGGTGTCGGAGAAAAATAAATGAAGAAAAAATATTCCGCCGGCAAGAGGGAAAGAGAGTTTCCGCTGATTATTAAAAACAGAAAGATGAACGTTTGCTCGCTCATTTTAAAAAAGTAAAGATATAGCAAAATATGATATATTTAAAGACAAGGCAAATTCTAATAGGATTTGGTTAGGTAATAAATCTCAAACAGTGTGGCATGATACAGGTTATTATCTTGATGAATTGTTAACTTATTTTGGAGGTGTATAAACAGGAATGGTAAAAAAAGCATCGTTTTTTTGTAGTTTATATCTTGATTCTAATGAGTTATTTAATGCTGAAAAATTAGATGAAATTTTCAAGACAAAACGAAAAAAAAACATAAAAAAATAGACTATTCATGGGGAATAGACAATGGAGGTTATAAGGACTATTTTTCTTTGAAAGAAGCTGCTTCCGATTTTTTCAAACTAATAGAAGGAAAAATTAGCGATATAAATAATGCTTGCAAGATATTAAAATTGGATAGACCATTGTTTATATTTGAAATAATAGTTTATGATAACTGTTTTCCTGAGTTATGTTTGGATGGCGAAGTTATGGATGTTATCCATGCATTAGATGCAGATATTCATTTTAATATTTCAAACGAAATGAGCAGTGAATCTTAATGTGATTAGCGGTAATTTATTTGTTTCGCGTCAAAAGGCAAAATCCTTATTGTACACAAAAAAATATTAAGTAATATTTTCTGCGGCTTGCAATTTTTGTGAGCTGCAGTTTTTTATGGCAGGTGCGATTCAGAAAGACGGTAAACGGAGTAAGTACGGAATATTATCAGGACGGAGCAAAAATACTTGGCGAAAGCAGATCCGACGGAAAAGAACTGAGATATTTCTACGACCATGACGGCTTAATCGGTTTCAAATACGGAAACTCTTATTACGGTTACGTCAAAGACGGACAGGATAATATTGTAGCCATAGTAAACAATAACGGAAGTTTGGTGGCGCAGTACGAGTACGACAGTTTCGGTAAGACGACGGTAAGAGATTCGAGCGGAAACGTAAATACAAATGTTGGATTTATCGGGAATATCAATCCGTTCCGTTGGAAGAGCTTCTATTACGATGTAGAAACAGGGTTTTACTATGCGAACGGAAGATATTACGAGGTAGAGCGCGGAGGATATATCGACGCCATTGAAGCCGATATCGTTGAAGGAAACGCATATAACGTATTAGGTTTAGACCGCAACGGAATTATGCTGCTTACGCTCATCATGCTTGCTCCGTACAGCGAAACGATAGCGACGGCGTTGCAATTGTATGCAGACCCGACGTATGACCCGAACGAAGGCGTAGAGGTAGAAGAAACGCCAAAGAGCTGGTGGAAGAAGCATTGGTGGGAAGTGCTGGTAGCGGCAGTAAATATAGTAGTCGGCGTAGTGAAACTGGCAACGGGGAACGTAACCGGCATACTAAACATTATTTCCGGGATATGTACGTTGGTAGGCGCGATATTCAGCGAACAGTTAGCGGGAGCAATGGGAACGGCAACGCTTGGTGTGCAGACGATTATGATAGGCGCACAG
>CACXDQ010000024.1 GCA_902766475.1 uncultured Eubacteriales bacterium | reverse complement strand
GGTTTCATGCCAACCGTCGTACAGAAGAAGCGAACTGTCCACGCAGACCGTAACGTTATTTGCCGAGGGAAAACGGTCGATCACGTCGTCCGCAAGCAGCGACGTTGCAAAACCGCCGGCGGAAAAGCCCGTTACAAGCAATGTGTCCGGCTCTCCGATATACTGTTTGACGGTTTCTACCATTGCCGCATAGTTGGTATAGCCGTGGTGATAAACGGTCTGCTCTTTTCCGTTTGCGGTATAACGGTATTCTCCCGTTCCCGTATGAAAATCGCCGGAAGCATACGGAATGATAATAAACGACCAATCTTTAAACGGGTTGCCGTCCGCCGTACTTCCTATCCCTCCCTGCGCCACAAAATTCTGCGCCGTCATATCGACCGCAAAGAACTTTGTCCCTTGCTTTGACGTTTCGGGAGTAATGCTGACCCCTCCGCCGAAGAAATATACGACGACTTTGTTTTCCTTACCCTTTCTGAAAATGCCGTGCCATTCCGTTCCGTTGGACGAAATCGTTCCCTCGGGCGCTACTTGATACCATTGCCCGACTTCCGGCTCTCCATTCAATTCCGGGTAACTCATAAATATAGTTTTTTTGAGTAAAATGCCCACGCCGACGCCGACGCCTACTACAATCAATCCTACCAAAACGACCAACGCAACGATAAGCACCGTATGTTTCTTTTTCTTCTTTACCTTTTCAGCCATAAAAATTTCTCCTTTTTTAAAAATATTGTTGCATTTGATTTTGCATTGTGATACAATTGTATCATAAAACAAAAACAAAATCAAGACGATCGACGAAATTTCAGCCATAAGGAAACAAGATCGGCGATTTGTCGCAAAAGGTGCGATCATGAGAAGAAAAGACGTTATCATTACAGATTCAATCACACAGGCGCTGTTTATCCTCTTGAAAGAGAAAGAATTATCGGAGATTTCGGTCACGGATCTTGTTGCAAAAGCGGGCGTGAGCCGAAGTTCGTTTTATCGCAACTTCAATTCGTTTGAGGACGTGATCTATTCCTATTTCATGAATAAAACGCAAAGTTGGTGGAAAGAAAACGAGCAGACATTTCTCTATGGTGAAAAAGAAGTTGAAATGAGCGTGTTTGAACATTTATTTACCATGAAGGAAGAAATATTGCTCGTATACAAAAAAGGGTTGTACTACCCGTTTGAAAAGCACGTTTTCGATTGCGTGAAAGGCGGACGAAGTTTGATCGATAAAGAGCAAGCTTATTTGACGGCGAGGGTTTCCGGCATTATTTGCGGACTTGTAAATGAATGGATAAGGCGAGGCATGACCGATTCCCCCGCATACGTCGCCGGCTTTTTGAAAAGGCGCACCTGGTACAAAGCCGGGGAATAATGCGAATTACATACGACAAAGCGGGCACTCGGAAATTTCCGAGTGCCCGCTTTTGCACGCCTTTAAGTTCAGTTTTAATTAAAATTTTACTGAAACAGATACCTTAGCGGCACTTTATGATAACTTTTTATAGATATAACGTGCTGTCAAATCCTTATTTCTTTTTCTCGATGACGGTGCGCCACACAATGAGGAAAACCATTGCGAGCATTACGGAGATCATTATCGACATTGGGAAAACCGCAATGCCCAAAATTATGCCTATCGCCTTTATGCAAAAATCTATCCCTATCGAAATTCTGAACGACTTCAACTGTCTTTTAACGCAGCCGTGATGCCTTGCGAGAAGCTCGACGCTTATCTCGTTGAATACCGTTATAAGCATTACGTCTATACCGTATAGCAGCTGAGGCACGAGATCGTTTATGTTTCTGCCGACGTAGACCACGAAAAACGGTATCATCGACGAAAAGAAGAGCATCGCTATATTTACCCACAAAACGCCCCTGTCTATCGTTTCCACGCCGTGCCAGATATTATGTATGTTTATCCACATTCCGCCGAGCCAGAAAAACGACACGGCATATGCGAGTATCTGATAGCCCAAAACGCCGAGGTCGCTCCATTCCGTTCCGCTCGGTATAACGAATTCAAGCACGACGATAGTCATAATTATCGCCATTATTGCGTCGAAAAACGCAACGAATCTGTCCTTTCTCATAATTTTCTCCAAAAGTTTATAAGGATATTTTAACCTATTTATTTTAAAAAGTCAAACGGTTGACAACGGGGGATCAAAAGATTATAATTTATTTATGGAAACTATCACCGTAAAGCTTTGGGATATAAGGAAATGCCCCGAAAAAGCATTAAGAAAGCTCGACGAAAATGGCGGTAAGACAAGGCGAAATGCCCGTTTAAACGCACTATCGGGGCACTTAATGAAAAAACTTGCGCCGAACGCCACGGCGGACAAATTCGGTAAACCGAGGGATAAAGACAAGTTTTTCAACCTCTCTAATTCCGTATTTTTTATCGCATACGCCGAAGCAAACGCCGAGATCGGCGTCGACGTCGAGTTTGTTCGCCCCGTTCCCGAAAAGCTGAAAAAATATATTTCGAGCGAGGAAGAATTTGCGTTGATAACAAGCGATACGGCGTTTTTCGAGGTGTGGACGGCTAAGGAAAGCCTCGTTAAAGCCGACGGAAAAGGGATAGACAAAGCCGTAAATAAAATACCCGCTCTGCCCCTCTGCGGCGTGAAAAGTTATAACGGAAAAAAATATTTTTCGATGGTAAAAGTTTTTGACGAGGTCGCCGTTTCCGTAACGAGAGAGGGCGAAGCGCCGTTTTGTATCGGGATAGAAGAAGGAAATTTCGACAATTTGATTTAAAAAAATATAAAAGTTCTCTGCGCCGCCTTTTTTGCGTATAGTATAATGTAAGAGAGTTATACTTATGTACGTTAAAAAGACGGCTGTTTTGCGCCCTTTGGATAATAGCGGCTTTTATTCAAGCGGAGCAAGGGGAATAGTTAAGATCGAGGGCGACGGAAAACTTATTCTCTCCGTTACCGCCGTCGGCATTGACTTTAAGAGAGATAAATATACCGCAGTTTACGGCGTGGGCGACGAAAGGGAGAGCTTTGCCGTTCCCCCGTCCGGCGTCGGTAGCTTTCCCCTTATTTCAAATAGCGAAAAGGGTGCGGTAGGCATATTCGAGGAGGGAAAAGACCGCCCCGTTCTATACTGTGCGCTCTCTTCGTCCGCTCCCCTTCCCTTCGAGCTTGTATTGCCCGCTTACGACGACGAAAAAATAGCTGAAGAAAACTATTATGAATATGAAAAACAAGTCGATAATCGACTTATAGGCGAGGATACCGATAAAAATGAACAGACTTACGGCGATGAGAACGCTGAGGGCGAAACGCCTTTTTTCAATGAGGAAAAAGAGAGAGCAAGCGAGGGCGAAACTGACGAAAATGAAGCTTATGGCGGCGAGGGAAACTTTTACGAGAGGATAAGAAAAAAGCTCGACGATCTGTTTGCGGATCACCCGAGCGAAGAAAATTTAAACTTTGTCGTTACAAACAGCAAGTGGGTAAAGGTTAAGCGTGACGAAAACAGTCATTACGCAGTGGGGCTTATATATAAAGACCGTATCGGCGGCGACGTAAAGTGGATATGTTACGGCGTACCGGGGAGGTACGGAGAAAGACCGAAAGAGATACAAAACTACTGCTCTTTTATTCCGTCGTCCATTTTTTCGCTTAAAGGCAAGGGCTATTGGGTGATGTTTCAGAGCGCCGACAGCGGAATTTGTTATAATGGGCGATAAAACTCTTGAAATTTACAAAAAAATATGCTAAAATAACAGCATGGTAAGAATTTGGTTTAAAGTTATAAAAGACAACAAGATACAAAAGCAATACGTTTACGAAAACGACGAAAAATTCACCTATTCGCATTTTGCCGACTATATTTCGGCGGGCTGTTATCAGCTTGACGAGGCGACGCCCGTCATTATTCGCCATCACATAATGAACTTCGCTAAATATAACGGCGTTAAATTTCTCCCGTCCGATTTCGTGGAAAGCGTTTCTTTCGACAATTTGACGATTGAAAACATAGCCGAATGAAAACAAAGTTCAATCTTATTTTCATTCGGCTATCGGAACAATAAAACGATACAAAAAAATTGCGCCCGTCGGCTTAGTGCGTCAGTAATAGGAATTATTACTGACGCACTAGTTATATTTGCCTATCGGCAAGTTATATTGCTTTCGCAGTTATATTTTGCTACGCAAAGTTATATTTACCC
>CACXDQ010000023.1 GCA_902766475.1 uncultured Eubacteriales bacterium | reverse complement strand
TTTGCGCTTTTGAAGGCGACCGCACCGACGACCGTACCCGCCGCACTCTGTCCGAGATTTTCGACAAATACGAGTTCGAGCCCGTCCGCCGCCGCAAAGAAACCGTTTGCCTTGTCGCTTGGGATAATGCCTATATAGACGACCGTGCTTTTTGTGGAAGAGTATGCCGAAAGCTTGCTTTCAAGACATTCGTAGGGGAGATACGATTTAAGCGTTTTTTCGAGATTTGACGTTTCGGCTTTTATCTCCGCACGGCGTCTGTTTGCCGATTCGATGCCCAAAACGTAGCCTTCTATCTCGCCCTTACGCTTTTCCATGGCGAAAAATTCGTCTTTACTCGCCCCGAAACCGTCCTTTATAACGCCCTCTTTCCTCTCTTCTTTGGGAAGCTCGGAAAGTGCGCCGTCGACTATTTTAAGACACTTGTCTATCCTGTCCTCAAACGATTTTATCCATTCGTGATCGGCGGCTTTCGGCGGCTCGGTAAAAGCGTATTCTTTCGCCGATTTTACCTGCACGGCAAAAGTTTTTTGCATGGCGTCAAGCAGGGCGTCTTTGTCTTTTGTAAGCCCCACGAGCGTCATGACGGACATTTCAGCAATCACCGCTAATTATCCTCCGATATATCTTTTCCGCCTCGCCGTTTATCTTTTCATCGGCGTCCGCAATGAGTTTTTTCCCGTCCTCTTCGGCGGTTTTCGCCGCCTCTTCAAACTCTCTTTGCGAGGTTTTTTCGGCTTCCGATAAAATGCGTTCTCTCTCTGCGCTGACAAACTGTTTTGCGCTCTCGGTTATTTCAGCGGCTTTTTTGTCCGCACCGAGGCGAATTTTATTTGCTTCGTCCTCGGCGGACAAGCGAATTTCTTCGGCTTTTTCTTCCGCTTCTCTGACGCTTTTAAGCACGTCCTCTATCATGTTTTAAGCCTCCGCTTAAGATACTTTTAAACGTTTTCAGTAACAATGCGAACGATAAGTCGGTCAATATGACGTCCGCTTTTGCGGTGCGGTTTTTCTATATTTTATATGCCGATTTATATGCCGACCTTTCCGACGTTATAATAAATTGCGCCGAAATCCCGCCATTGTACCTAAAAATTATATAATTTTTTTAAAAAAATATCAACTTTTTTAAAGCACTATATTTATATTTTCATACGCTTTTCATTTGTTGTTTTTCAGATGAAAAGGCAGCCGCTTTTTTGCGGCTGCCTTGATATAATGAAAGTGGTCTGAATAATCTAACAATTAAATCTCCTCGAGTGTACCTCTGTATCGGTTATATTCGAAATGATGTCCATTGTTGTCTGTATATACTTTACCGTATAAATGGTAGTATTTGCGATAATTGGTATCCATTATATAATTGCTATAAAAATCTTCGCTTTCTTCTGTCATAGCTCTTGAAATCATATTAAATAATACAATTCCGACCACGACTGTGAAAACCGTGCCGATAAACCCGAAAATTGCGGTTTTCGTAAGCAATTCTATGCCGACGCAGATCAATGCAAATATAAACGGAAACATTATTCCCATGAAAAAATAAGTTTTATACTTAGCCTTTATTATGCACGCAAAAAAAGTTGCGACCAAAGAAATAGCGGGAGCGCATCCGACAGCAAAAGATAACGAAGATGAAAGAGGTATCTTGTCTTTTTCGTGAGCGGTTGTGAAGAGATAAAAAATGTAGAGAATGAGTGCGCTGAGGGCAATTCCTATGATCAAAGATATTATTTTTTTAACTAACGCATAATATTTCCATCTGTAAAAACCGATAGTAAAGAAGAATGACGGGATATATGCGGCAAAAGTAAAGGTCAGCAAATAAAACAAGGGATATGAGGAAATTGCCCCTATAACGAAAAGTATAAGAGCAATCGCCACGATCGCCGCATAGAAGAAATAAAAAGTTTTTACGCTTTTCGGCATTAAAACTTTCATTATCTTTCCTCGTCGTTTAAATCGCTTGCGGTCGCACGAAGATTTTTTGTTATTTTTATAATTTCGACAAGCTTAACAATAACCATTACCGCAGTTAAAATCGGTCCGACAAATGCGGAGACGGCAAGCAAAAGAATTATCAGAAAGAAAATGGATAATATTCTTTGCATTCCCCTTGATTTGGTGTCGCCTTTTACGCCTGCCTTTTTGAACGTTTTGATTATTGTCGGCATATTTAAAATGAAGAAAATTATACCGGGTATTGCGATACACATCGCAAAATCAAACTTCATTGTCTTAGCAAATAACCAAGGTACAAAAATATTTGACATTGTGATCGCTATAACGATAATCGCTATAACTATCCATACGAGCCTCCAAACTATGCCTATAATTTGTTGTTTTCTGTTTTGTGTTTCCATAACAGCCTCCTTTTTTATGTACATAATATGTACATTTAAAAAAATTATAGCACATATTTTGTACAATGTCAATAAATAAACGGAGAGTTTTTAAAAAAATTATGAATCTCGGAAATCAATTAAAAAAATTAAGAAAATCTTACAACTTAACTCAAGAGCAGTTGGCGGAAAAGCTCAATATTTCTCGTGTGAACTACACAAGATATGAAAATGGGAAAGTCCGTCCGGATTATGAAACTCTGATCGCTATTGCCGATTTTTACGATATAAGTCTTGACGAGCTGTTTGAAAGGACTAAATATTATTGAAAATCGTAATATTATTTCATACGGTTTAAAAATATTGAGCATGGGAAAAATATGCCGTATGGTAGAAAACGTGGTGAAAATGTGTGAAAATAAAGGCGTAAACGGCGTGAAAAAGTTAGTTTCGGCGGTCTTTGCCATCGCCGCCGCACTTTTTGCGCTGTTTTTTTCGTTGCTCGTCTTTTTTGCGGCGGCGAAAGGTGGCAATGCGAGCGTTTTCGGCTATTCGTTCTCCATAGTTTTAAGCCCTTCGATGGAGCCGGAAATAATGACGGGCGAGCTTATCGTCGTAAAGGCGGCGGATATAACGGAAGTCAAGATAGGTGAAAACGTCGTTTTTACAAGCGTTATCGTCGGAATGAGCGGAGAGAGGGTAGTTCATAAAGCGGAGAGTATCGGTGAGGACGAAAAGGGGATATTCATCGTTACGAAAGGCGTAAACAATCAAAGCGTCGACGGGGACTTGGTGAGAGAGAACAATTTTATAGGCAAAGAAGTTTTCCATTCGCTTTTGCTCGGAAATGCGATAGCTTTTCTCGAACGATATAAAAAGATATTTATTGTCGGCGTTATCCTTGCCGCTGCGGCGCTCGCCGTAAAGAGCGCGTCAGACGTCATGAGGGCGACAAGACGGCGATAAACGGTTGTTTTATTACACGGCGCAACGCAATATTTATATATAATGAAACGTGGCGACAGAGCTTAATAAACAGCGGGCAAAATTTATTTTCGGTATTGACAAACGTGGGAAAAAGTGGTAAAATATAATCGGATAAAAAAGGAGGCGCAAGAAAATGAAAAAATTACTCATTGCGTTATTAACTGCGATTTTCGTGCTCGGTTGCGCTTGCTCGTGCGAGAGGCTCGACCAACTCATCAACGGCGATGAAAACGGCGTTTACGTCGAGGAAGAATACGACGCCCAAAAGACCGCCGAAACCATCTATTCGCTCAAAGACGGCGACGGGATATTCCTCGCCATTACCGCAAGCGTAAATATGAAAGAAGGAAACGTCGAAAGCGGTGAGAGCGGCGACGAAACTGCGGCTGAAACGACCGAAACAAACGAAACGACCGAAACAAACGAAACGG
>CACXDQ010000022.1 GCA_902766475.1 uncultured Eubacteriales bacterium | reverse complement strand
TTTTTATATTTCATAATTCAATAATTCCCCGCATAGACTTTTATAGCGAGGTTTTATAATATGGAAAGTTCCGCAAAGAAAAAAGAATTTATAACCATGTGTGTGAAAAGTGCGGCGGCAACCGTCATTATCACGCTTGCCTTAGTGCTTTTGTTTGCGCTTATTCTGTCTGTTACCGGTTTGACGGATAAGGCGATAAGGCCGGTAAATCAATTTATCAAGCTCATCTCCGTTTTCGGCGGCGCAATGCTTTTTATAAGGGGCGATAAGGGCTTTTTGAAAGGCGCTTTATCGGGCTTTGTCGGTAGTTTGCTCTCCGCTCTCATTTTCGGCTTGGTGGCGGGCGGCGTAACTTCCGTTCTTGCGCTTATTATCGACCTTGTGTGCGGTGCGGTGATGGGCGCGATCTCCGGCGCTATAAGCGTGAATATTACAAAGTGATATTTATTTTACGGCGCTTACCGCCCGTCGGCTCAGCCGACGGGCGGCTTTTTTGCCGAAAAGTAAAAAAAGTTTTATGCTAATTCAAAAAATTAGCGAAAATTTATTGACTTATGGGCTTAAATAGTTATATAATATTAAGTGTATAATGTTCGCTTATGCCGTGGCGTTGCCATAGCGAAAGCGAATTTGGCAGCAAACAGCAAAATGCTAAAGAACAGGAGGCAGAAATGAGCAAGACCAAATCTATAGTAATTCTTACTATTTTGGCAATACTTATCGCTTTCTTCGGAACAGTTTGTTTCGTCAGTTTTCCGGTTCCGGGCAGCATTTACGATTACAATTCCGTATTCGATCAGATCAGTAAGGGTATCGACCTCGACGGCGGTTATTACGCCGTTTTGACGCCTACCGGCACAGAGGAAGAGCTTGAAAAGGTCAATCTCGACAACGTAATCGAAACGCTCCGTACCAGACTTGACAGCAAGGGTTATACCGAGGCGACGATAACGATCCAGGATACTGATTCCTTAAGGGTAGAGATCCCGCAAGTGGACAACCCCGACGAGGTGATTCAGCTTCTCGGCTCGCAGGGTAAACTTGAATTCAGAGATTCGTCCGGTACCGTATATCTTACCGGCGAAGACGTAGAGGGCGCATCCGTCGGCTTCGATCAGAACGGTAATTATGCCGTAAACCTCAGCTTTACGCTCAGAGGTCAGCAGAAATTCGCCGACGCCACGGAAAAGATCAAAGATATGAGCGACAACAAGATGAGCATTTATCTCGGCGACACGCTTATTTCTTCCCCCGGCGTAAACGAAACGATCAACAGCCGTAACGCACAGATAACCGGCACGTTCGAGCTTGACGAAGTCGAGTCTTTGGCGGCGGTCATCGCAAGCGGCGCACTCGACATTTCTTTCGAGATAGGCGAGGCAAGGCAGATAAGCGCAACGCTCGGCTCGGGCGTCGTAAACAACGCCATTATCGCCGCAGGCATCGGTCTTTTGATAATTTTCGCTATACTTATTATATTCTATAACGGAATGGGCGTTGCGGCATCCATAGCCCTCGCTATTTACGTTATACTTTACACGATAGTCTTAGCGCTCTTCCCGTGGGTACAGCTTACCTTCCCGGGTATTGCGGGTATCATTCTTTCCATCGGTATGGCGGTCGACGCAAACGTCATTATCTTCGACCGTATTAAGGACGAATACGCCTCCGGAAAGACTGTTACTGCCGCTATCAAAACAGGTTTCAGCAGAGCGTTTATAACCGTATTCGACGCAAACATTACCACTATTTTGGCGTCTGTCGTCCCTTGGATACTTAGCTCCGGCTCGATAAAGGGCTTTGCAATTACGCTCTTCCTCGGAACGCTCATCTCCATGTTTACGGCTATCGTCGTAACGAGATGGCTCATTAAGCTTTTAAGACCTTTCGCTAAAAATGAAGAAGGTTTCTACGGCCTTGGAAGGAGGGAAGTACAATGATAAATCTGTCTTTCAAAGGTAAACGTTTTAAAATTGTAGACAAATTCTTTATTTTCCTTGCGATTTCGTGTGCAGTCATTCTTACGGGCATCATATTTATGGCGACCGTCCACATGAACGTCGGTCTTGATTTCTCTTCGGGCGCTATCATTGAAGTAACGGTAGAAAATTCCGAATTCGATACCGCTAAAAAAGATGGCAATAAGAGTGCGGTCGATACATTTATCGGCGATTTCACAAGCTGGCTCAAAACCGAAAAGTATTTCACTTCCGTAGATACCGACCCGCAGACTTCCGTCACGGGCGGCAGCACGACGATAGAATTCAGAGTAGGCAATCAGATAACCGTTGACGGTAAAACCGTCGATTTGAACGGCGAAGATGCAGAACAGTCATTGGTAGAATACGTCAACGAAGTTAAAGACGATGCGGTAAAACATATTGAAAGCTATTTCGGTAAAACGGATATGGAAACTTTGTCCGTAAATCCGCATACCGTCGATAATAAGACTGCTATAAAAACTTTGAGAAGGTCTTT